>DDSI01000053.1 GCA_002343335.1 Bacteriovoracaceae bacterium UBA2394 | reverse complement strand
CTTTTCAAGCGAGATACGGACTATGTCGTCAAAGAAGGGGAAGTCATCATTGTGGATGAATTCACCGGACGACTCATGCCAGGTCGTCGTTACTCCGATGGACTGCATCAAGCGCTTGAAGCCAAAGAAGGTGTTCAGATTGCGAATGAAAATCAGACCCTTGCGAGCATTACCTTTCAAAATTATTTCCGGATGTACACCAAACTCGCTGGGATGACGGGGACTGCCGACACCGAAGCGGAAGAATTTCAGTCGATTTACAAACTTGAAGTAACGGTCATTCCCACGAATAAGCCGATGGTGCGTGCCGACGAACCGGACGTCGTTTTCAAGAATGAACGCGCAAAATTTAGAGCGATTGTTAAAGACATCAAAGCCTGCAATGAAAAAGGTCAGCCCGTGCTCGTCGGGACGGTGTCGATTGAAAAGTCGGAGCGTCTTTCGGAATTATTGAAACGCGAAGGTGTACCCCACGTCGTTCTCAATGCAAAACATCACGAAAAGGAAGCGCAGATTGTCGCGCATGCAGGTGAGAAGGGGCAAGTCACCATCGCCACCAACATGGCGGGTCGGGGAACGGACATTGTTTTGGGTCCGGGTGTGCGAGAAATTGGCGGTCTCTATATTCTTGGAACCGAACGTCATGAATCGCGTCGTATCGACAATCAGTTGCGCGGCCGTGCCGGTCGTCAGGGCGATCCTGGGAAATCAAAGTTTTACCTTTCATTGGAAGACGACTTGCTTCGCATTTTCGCAGGAGAGCGCTTACTCAAAGTCATGAATTTCCTCGGCATGGAAGAGGATGAGCCGATCGAGGCCAACATGATCTCTCGAGCGATTGAAGACGCGCAGACGCGAGTGGAAGGTCGAAATTTTGACATTCGAAAGCATCTTCTCAAGTACGACGATATCATGAACTATCAGCGTAAAATCATTTACGCCTGGAGAAGAAAGCTTCTCTTTAAGGAAGATATTCAAGCCGAGATTAAAGAACTAATTCATGAAGCTCTAGAGGCAGTGCTTTTGGAGACGGTTCCTGCGCGATCGAACCCTGAGAAGTGGGATAGGACGGCCCTTCAAGAGGGCTTGGTTCGAATCTTTAATGAAGATTTAAGTAGCGACAAGGATCCGCGTTCGGATCAAGAGCTGTTCACGGTGCTGGAGGAAGGCGCCCTCAATTTATACAAACGAAAAGAGGCGGAGCTTTCGAGCACGGTGATGCGTCGCTTGGAACGGATGCTTCTTTTGCATACGATCGATGATCGATGGAAAGAGCATCTTCTCGACATCGATCATTTGAGAGAGGGAATTAATCTTCGAAGCTATGCTCAAAAAGATCCTATTTTGGATTACCAACGTGAGAGCTTCCGCATCTTTGAAGGGATGTTTGCCTTTTCTAAACAAGAATTCTTGGCCAAGCTTTTTCGAATTCGGATGGCGAATGAGGCGCCCGAGCTCGACGATCCATTCCGCGATGCACAGGAAAACTCGCCGGAAGCAGAAGAACGTCGACGGGAAGAGCTCAAGCGGCAGATGGAAGAAGAGCAGCGTGAGCGGGCTGAGCGTGTACGTCGATTGAACCTTTTTTCTGCTCCCAAAGGTCCTGGTTCTCAAGAGAAGCCATCTACGGTTAAGCGGGAAGCGGACAAGGTGGGGCGTAATGATCCTTGCCCATGTGGTAGCGGTAAAAAATATAAGAAATGTCACGGTGCCAGCGCTGCCGGGATGGAGTAGACGCCACTTCGGGCACGCTTTCTAACGGAGATTGTGATGCCAATAATAAAGGTAGGTGGTGATTCCGCTCACAATTCCGCAGATGCTCCAAGCGGCAAGGGCAATCCAATAGATTTGCCGTCGTGTATTCGAGCGAAGGATGCCCACAAGAATGAGGATGAACATCACGGCGAGAAGTGCCAGGGCGATCACGCTAAAAACTTGCTGGGTACTCCAAGTATCCATGGTCTCGGCATAGCATGCTTGGACGGGGATTGACAGGTTTTAGACGCTTTTCTAGCGTCCTTTGCATATGACGCAAACCAAATCCTCCCCCTCCCAATTTCGTCCGAAACTGAATAAAAATGTTCGAATTTCGATCAATGGATTTGGTCGAATTGGACGCTGTGTTTTGCGAGCTCTCGCAGAAACTCCGGAATTTCGGGACGGATTGGTTTCAGTGACCACCATCAATGATCTTACGGACGCTCAAACTCTTGCTCATTTGCTCACGTATGATTCTGTGCATGGAAAATTCGGAGGCGATGTTCAAGTCACGGATAATGCCATCACCGTGAATGGAAAGAAGATCCAAATCACCGCTCAACCGGATCCTGCTAAATTGCCATGGGCTGCAGACAAAGTGGATGTTGTTTTGGAGTGTACGGGCCGGTTGAAAGATAAGGCGGCAACTTCCGCCCATCTCAAGGCCGGTGCCAAAAAAGTTTTATATTCCGCTCCTTTGAAGGACGCCGACCTCACCGTCGTAATCGGAATCAATCAAGATGCATTCGATCCGAGCAAGCATGAGGTGGTGAGTAATGCCTCTTGCACGACAAACTGCTTGGCGCCCGTGGCAAAAGTGATCGATGAAAATTTTAAAATTGTGCATGGCTCGATGACGACCATTCACTCTTATACGAACGATCAGCGCATTTTGGATTTGCCACACTCGGATATGCGACGCGCTCGAGCGGCGGCGCTGTCGATGATTCCCACGACGACCGGTGCCGCGAAGGCCGTGGCGCTCGTGCTTCCTCAATTGAAAGGAAAGATCGACGGGATTTCAGTGCGCGTTCCCACGCCTAATGTTTCTCTCGTGGATTTTAATTGCGAAGTGGAAAAAGCCACCTCAAAAGAAGAGGTGAATTCAGTTTTAAAGAAGGCCGCAGAATCTTCCTTGAAAGGTGTGCTCGAATTTTGTGAACAAGAGCTTGTCTCCGTGGATTTCAATGGCTCGGCTTATTCATCCTCCATCGATGCACCTTGCACAGCGGTCATGGATAAGACTTTTGTCAAAGTGTTGGCCTGGTATGACAACGAGTGGGGATTCTCGAATCGAATGGTGGATATGCTCTTTTTGATGGGAAATAAATTATGAAGATTTTGAGAGTCGACGAGCTTCCCTGGGCTCGGATTGACGAAAATCACCGGCGAGTTTTCGTGCGTGTGGATTTCAATGTGCCTATGAAAGACGGTGTAGTGCTCGATGACTTTCGAATCCGTCAGGCAATTCCAACGATAGAATATCTGCTGAAGCAAAACTGCATTGTCATTTTGGCCTCCCATTGGGGCCGGCCGAAGGGTTCGGAAGAAGAGAAGCGAAAGAAATTTACGCTTCTGCCCGTGGCAGAGAAATTGGCCGAGATTATGGATCGCGAAGTACTTTTTTCTGAAGATTGCATCGGTGATGGAGTTCGCAAATTAGTGACCGATGGCCGCGGTGGCAAAACTATTATCTTGCTTGAAAATCTTCGATTGGATGAACGCGAAGAAGCCAATGACTCTGATTTTGCGGAAAAACTTTTTGCCCATGCGGATCTCTACGTGAATGATGCGTTTGGAGCGTCTCACCGGGCGCATGCATCCATTGAAGCCATCACGCACTTTGCAAAAACCAAGGGCATGGGGTTTTTGCTTGGAAAAGAATGGGAAGCGCTCAATCAGGCACTGCACCATCCCATTCAACCGCAAATGGCGATTTTAGGAGGTTCCAAAATTTCCGATAAGATTTTGGTCATCAAAAATATGATGCTGAAATCGAAGGATATTTTTGTGGGCGGCCGGATGGCACAGACTTTCTTAGCATCACAGGGATATCAGCTCGGTGGGAGTTCAATCGAAGAGGACGCTCTTCCCATTGCGCGAAGACTGCTCGCAGAGGCCAAACATCTTGGTGTGAACTTTCACTTCCCCGTCGATGGTCGGGCGGGGACAGATATTCAGACGGACAAAGGCACCATTGTAAAAATTCATGAAAAACAACCGGTCGCAAAGGAATTGGCAATTTTTGATATTGGACCGCAAACATTGGAAAATTGGACAGCCACTCTAAAGAAAGCCAAGAGCGTCATTTGGAATGGACCGCTTGGCGTATTTGAAAATCCGGCATTTGCAAAGGGCACGCTCGGTTTGGTGGATTTTTTGGTCAGTGTGAAAGATACCATCCCAACCATTGCCGGTGGAGGAGAAACCGTGGCTGCAATTACGCAGCAAAATGCGCTTACGACATTGTTTCATGTCTCTACAGGGGGCGGCGCCATGTTGGAATTTTTAGAAGGCAAAGAGCTGCCTGGTTTTGAAGCGCTCAAGTTGAGAGATCGCGAAGTAGAAGCATTGGTTTCGTCTCAGTGAAATATATTTACGGAAATTGGAAGATGGCCCAGAGCGGGGCGGATGCTAGCGCTTTTTTTTCTGCCTTGGGGTCGCGCGCGTGGAACCCATCGCAGATTGAAGTGGGAATTTTCCCGAGCTTTGTGCATTTACCTCAAGTGGTGAAGACTGGTGCGACGGTAAATGGCCTAGTCATTGGCGCGCAAGACTGTTCGGCGGAAGAGAAGGGTGCCTTCACTGGGGAAGTGTCGGCCGCTCAAATTCGAGAGATCGGTGTCACGCATATTTTAATTGGACATTCGGAGCGTAGACAGCGTGTGCCTGAAACGCCGACGTCGCTCAGTGCAAAATTGAAATGGGCGAAAAGCGTGGGTCTTCAAATTGTGTTCTGTATTGGAGAGACGGAAGCTGAGCGCGATGCGGGAAAACTTGTTCCTATCTTGAAGTCTCAATTGGACGTTTTGAAGGGCGAGAACCTGGATAGTCTGCTTGTGGCTTACGAACCCGTATGGGCCATTGGTACGGGCAAGACCGCCAGCCTTAAAGATGTCGAAGAGGCGCACGGCGAAATTAAAAGAATGGCTCCTGGCCTTAAGGGGATTCTATACGGGGGTAGCGTGAATGCCCAAAATTCCGGCGATATTTTGCAAGTTCCGGGGGTAGACGGCCTGCTGGTAGGCGGAGCGAGTCTTAAACCTGACACTTTTCTCAAAATTATTGCATCTGGAGCTTGAGTTCCGGGACAGGTCTAGGCCAACATTCACGTCATGTTGTTGGAACTGATTATTGCCCTTAAGTACCCGCTCATTATTGTTCAAGCGATTCTTGCGATCGTCCTTATTTTAATGGTTCTTCTTCAATCAGGAAAAGGCGACGACATTGGCTCTGCTTTTGGTGCAGGTGGTGGTGGAAGCAGCTCCGTTTTAGGCGCGGGGGGTGCTTCGAAATTCTTGGTTCGAGGAACCGTAATTTTTGTCACCCTCTTCATGTTGAACTCCATTGTTTTGGCGAAGATCTTTAAAGAGCAATCCCACTCCGCCGCGGGGACCTCGGTTTCCGAGCCGCTCGTTCCGGCGCCTGAAGCGGCGTCGCCCACACCGGCAACAGCCCCTGCAGATTCGACGACGCCTGCTGGTCAATCTGCACCTTCGAATGCCGCTCCTGCTGAGAAGAAGTAGTTTTTCATGAGCGATTCTCTTTCGCTTCGCTCGAAGACCACGATGAAAGTCGGTGGTCCTGTGGAAGTGATGGTGACTCTCCCCGAATTTTTGAAGGGGCTTGAGAATGGGAGAGTCTTTCCTAAGCCCATTCGGGTTCTGGGAAATGGTAGCAACATACTCATCGACGATCGAGGTCTGAAAGGCACCGTGATCGTGACACGCGAAGGCCCGCAGGCTCAGCCGAATGTCAAAAATTCAACGGATGACTTCACAGTAGTCGAATGCGCGGCGGGACTTTATTTGCCAGGGCTTGCGAATTGGGCGCTTCAAAATGCCTGGACGGGTTGCGAGTATATGATTGGCGTTCCCGGTACGGTGGGAGGAGCCCTCGTCCAAAATGCGGGAGCCAATGGGCAGGAATTTTCGGAAATCTTTGAGTCGGCGGAAGTTCTGGATTTAGAAACTGGCAAAACTCTTACCGTGAATAAAAACGAAGCGAAGCTCGATTATCGTACCTCTGTTTTTAAGGATCAGCCAAACTGGGTTATTCTTTCCTGCATCATAAAGCTGAAGCGAGGATCGCGGAGTGTCATAGAGAAGCAAATGGCGGAGAATCAGAACTATCGCCGAACTAAAACTCCATTTGCGAAGCCAAGTCTCGGAAGTGTGTATACGCGACTAAAAAATTCTCAGGGCGAGTGGATTTATCCTGGAAAACTGATTGAGGACGCAGGATTAAAAGGTAGGAAAGCAGGCGGAGCGCAAATTTCCACGGTGCATGCAAACTACATCGTGAATAATGGCCAAGCCACTTTCACGGATGTAATCGCTCTTATGAAAGACGTTCAGGCGGAAGTGCTGAAACACTCGGGCGTCGAGCTTCATCGTGAGGTCTTGGTGTGGTCGAACGGTTCCAATCCCTTACTTCAATAGCGTAAAAAATCGCGAGAATCGAAGCCACGGCGGATTGTCGATATCGAATGAAAACCAGATAAAGCTGGCCTGGCCTAAAATCTTTTCTCGCGGAACAAATCCCCACGCTCGTGAATCGGAAGAATCATCCCGATTATCGCCCATCGTGAAATACATATTTTCGGGGACCTTTACGACAGGCTTGTTAGCGAGCTCTTCACCCTTTCCAAAAATTCTCGCAAAATAATGTGTCACATCTCCAATTTGTTCTTCAAAAAGGGCCATTCTCTTTGGATCGTATTTAGGTGCTAAGTCATTCAAAATTGAAGTGTCTGCAGCTTCGGTGGTGGGATAAGGAACACCGTTGACGATAATGCGCCGATCCCGCACTTCAATCTCATCCCCGGGTACGGCCACAACGCGCTTGATAAAGTCTAAATCTGGATTATCCGGATATTCAAAAACGATGATGTCGCCCCGATGAGGATCGCCCCGTTTCATAAGTGACCAGCGGGTGTAGGGAATGTGCCAGTCGTAGGCGAACATTTTTACAAAAATGAACTCACCAATTTTGATGGTAGGAATCATCGAACCGCTGGGGATGTGTCGAGGCGCATAAAATACCGTTCGAAAAAACAGAGCTAAGGCAAAGGCAATGGCGAGCGTAACGATCCACTCGTTCCAAATTCGTTTCAAAAAATCTTTACGCTTTTTACTCATGGGACTCATAGATAGTCCCAGCGTACGGGGCAGGCATGAACGTGTCGAGATCGACTTATGCGTTAGCGTTTTAGGACGTCGCCGCGTTGGGCAGCAAAGAAATGTTGTTTGTTCGGGTCTTCCTTATGGCGAGTCAGTTCCGCTACTTTCCATCGCTCACCCTTGCCACAAAACCATTTTTCCGACTTACCCTTCGTCGCAATGTTTCGACTGACCATGCGATAGTCTTGATCCGTGAAAACGGAGTTTCGTTTGCCTAGAACGAGGAGAGAGAACTGTAAAATCGACCGATCAAATCCTAAGTTGTCGACAAGCGTCCAGTAGCGAGAGGGCGCGCGGTAGTGCCTTTCCTCATGACACCAATCCCTTTGCGACTCTAACATCGGACAAGTTTGGGAATGGGTGCAGGGAAGTAAAATAGAAAGCTCAGATTTCAGATACTCTCTCAGCCTTAAAAAATCCTTATTGATAAACTTATTGGCAGGTTCAATCAGAATGATGAGAGAGTGCTCATCCAGCTTTTGAGTAATGCTTCGAACAAATTCTAGAGCCTCCTGGCGCGGGGGGAGACCCATTTCATTGAGGACATCCACGGCAATGAAGAGCGTGGGCTTAGGACATGTATTTTGTTTGAATTGATCAGCCGTAAAAAGCGTCACGGATTGTTGAAGAAAACCCTTAAAGCGCTCCTCCGCCCAGCGCATGGGAGAAGTATCTTCATCAACGGCCCATAGGGCACTTGGCTTCTTCCCAACGCTTCGAAGAAAATCAACAGCTCCTAGCGTCCCTCCCAAAGTGCCGGCGCCAAAATCGACAAGCTGAAAACCAGAAGGATGGTCTAGGACCGGGTCCATATAGCCATAGTGATGAAGTTCATGAAAGACGGAGCGCACTTTCAAGGAGGATAGAAAACCAAAGTACTGCGCATAGGCTGGGAAAATTCGGGATGACCATGCGGGAGGTTCCTCCGCTTGGTAGCTCATGCATCGTTCGCGAAGTGCCTCCGTTTCCTTTTTAGTGAGTGCATTTCCAAAAAGATCATTTTCCAGTTCCTCGGAAACTGACGTTTTAGGGAGATATTCAGAGAAGAGCGCCATGGCGCGCTACTCTTAGCGGGCGAATCCTTTGCTCTCAATCAAATTCTCGATAAAATCAGTGCGGATGCCTCCTTCTTTGCTACTTCTAAAGCCGTTTCTTGTGGCCAAGACCAATGGAGGGGAAATCTCTCTTCTGGAGCGACTAAACGTCTTTCGATCGTGGGGCGTACAGATTCGGATCGTCATTGGAGTGCCAGAATCTCAAAGAGCTTTCGCTATCCAGTTCCTTGGAGAGGAGATGAAAACACCTTTGAAGGAAGACAGCTCTTACGAGGTTGACGGTCTTCGATGTGAGGTTCACTTTAACGCTCACTTTCATCCAACCGAAATGGAGGGACAGAAGCCTCTTGAAGAATTCTTTGGGCGACAGCTTCGCGAAGCTAACCCTGCCTGGGTTTGGGCTCACTACACAGATTTTTTTGCCGTCACCTCTGCGATGCAATGGAATCCGGAGCGTGCTTCCGTGATTTTGACCGATAACGAATATCCAAGACAGTCGCAACTCGATGCCTTTCCTTCCGTGGGGCCGCATTATAGAAATATTAAGCATGTCGTGGTGGCTTCGCGATTTATGGAAGAGAGCGTTCGAAGGGACATCCCGTGGGCGAAGGTGTTGCGAATTCCGAATCCCCTTACCAAGAGTTTGCAGCGAACTCCGGTGGAAGGGCGCAGCCCTAAAGCGTTCGTCTTTGTGAATCCCACAGAAGTAAAGGGAGTTGAATTTGCGTTGCAGATTGCAACTCAACTCCCTCATGAGAATTTTTTGTTCGTGGGCAATTGGGTAAATGAAGGGGAGGAACGAAGCTTTCCAAAGAATGTGAGTTTCATTCCACGCCAAAATAATATGGATGTCATTTGGGCGCAGGCCAAAGCCCTCTTGATGCCGAGCGTCTGGGAAGAGGCGTTTGGAAGACTAGCCTTGGAAGCAATGGCCGCGGGAGTGCCCGTAGTAAGTTCCGATCGCGGCGCATTACCTGAAACTGTGGGCAAGGGGGGACTTTCCTTGCCACTCGATTTAACTCAGTGGGTTTCCGTACTCGGGAAAACCACCTCGCCACTCTATGACGCTCAGCAACTTCAACGAGGCTTCGAGCGAGTGCGAGCCTACGAGCGAGAAACGCTGGATAGATTTGAAGAGCTTCGACGGGAGTGGAAGGTCTGATAGACTCTAAGTAAGTCAGAAAGGATTCTCGACTCACTATGTCAACGGATCATGATCGATCGTTTTTTCGCGTTCCTTGCGAATTGCAAATTCGATTTCGCGTACTCAACGACGATGAATTCAACGTTTTCAAATCTTACTCCTTAAGACCGTCGGCATTTTCCGCGATGCGCATGGAGGTTGAGAATCAAATTCGCAATCTCAGTATCCGCGACGATTCTAAAGCACTATTTGAGCGTGCCTTTCAGATACTCATCAATCTCGATCAGCGAATGGAACGAATCGAAGAACAGCTTCAGCAAATCGCTCATGGCGGAAAAGCCATTCTTGAAGTTTACGATTGGGTGCATGGTGATTTGGGTGGAGGAGGCATTGCCTTCAAATCCGAAAAAACTTCAAAACTCAAAAAAGGTGATCGTGTTTTGGTGGATGCTATTTTGCCTGCTCTCCCTGAATATCGATTTGTGGCGGCGTGTGATGTTGCGCATGTGGATGCAGATGGAACAGTAGGGATGCACTTCCTTGCCATTCATGACGACGATCGTGAATTTATCCACAGATTTGTAACTGCGCGCGAACGCGAAATCCTTCGAGCTCGAGCCAACGAGCGCGATAAACCTACCAAGTAGCCGTATTTCTAAAGACTCTCCGGTCCGTTTGACGCCTTTCTAAGTTGAAGTCGTAAGACCTTCTCGCCATTCACATTTTCTTTGAATGCGGCGCCGCAGCATTTTGAAAACAAGCAGCTCTTTCCGATCAGTGAAGATGGAGGACTTACTATGCTTAGATTTGACGCAGAGCAGAAACGGTTGATGCATATCCATACGCTTCGAAGAAAGCGGAGGAAAATGAGGCGGCCGCGGCATCTGAGGTGTCTGGAGGTCTTAACAAATTAAGTTTCTGGTTAAACGGGGCGAAGTCTCCGTTGAACGGCGACATGACTCAAAATTGCTGCGGGGCAGCAACTCGAGAAATGTTTCCACAGAGGAAAAGTACGAACGATTTAACGAACGAACGAATGAAAGCAAACGAATGAACGGAGGAATGTATGTTCATTAATACAGTCAATGCCACCAAGATCGGGGTTGAACTGCAAAGATCTCAACAGGCGATTTCAAGGTCGCTACAGAGATTGAGTACGGGAAAGCGAGTAAACTCACCACAGGACGATCCCGCTGCCTTCAATTTGATCACGAATTTGCAGACGCAAATTCGCGGTCTCAATCAAGGCATTCGAAATGTGAACGATGCCGTTGGATTGTTAGAGACTGCGAGTTCTGCAATCACCGTGCAGCTCGATATCGTGCAACGCATGCGCGAGATTGGGATCCAAGCGGGAAATGGCGCACTAACAACTGCCGATCGGAACGGGCTGCACGCGGAGTTGCAAAGTCTCTTTCAGGAATTCCGGCGAATCACAAGTGAGACGGAGTTCAATGGGACGAAGTTACTCGATGGAACATTTGGAACGAAGACGTTGCAGATCGGTGCGGATTCCGGAAACACGACCGATATCGATATTCGAAATCTTTCGGCATCTGCGACGTTTCTGAAAACCATCGGCACAGGAACCTTCGCAACTCGAACCACCGTCGCACTGGCTGCAAACAGCGGCCCGCGCTCGGTCATCGTGGATGATTTCAATAACGACGGGAAACAGGATTTCATCACCGGTGATGCGGGATCGGCCGGAAGTGTCTTCTCTGTGTTCATTGGGAAGGGAAATGGAACCTTTCTTACGCGGATCACTTTCTCTGGAGCCACAGCGGGCGGTAACTCGTACTTGGGGATGACTGCGGGAGATATTAACGGCGATGGCACGAAGGACTTAGTCGTGCAGGACTCGAACGCGGGT
>DDSI01000114.1 GCA_002343335.1 Bacteriovoracaceae bacterium UBA2394 | reverse complement strand
CAGCGGGGTTCAGGAGGGTCTCTGCCTGGTGAATTCCATGCATATTTCCTCCTCTGTCTTTATTAATGACGACGAGTCCGGGCTCCACCACGACATGCAGGTGTGGCTCGAGAAATACGTACCCCATGAACCCATTGGTCAGTATCGTCACAATGACACGGGAGAGGACAATGCAGATGCGCATTTGAAGCGCAATCTCTATGGCCGAGAGGTGGTCGTGGCGATCACCGCCGGCGAATTGGATTTTGGCCCTTGGGAGCAAATTTTTTACGGAGAATTCGATGGGCGTCGCAAGAAGCGTATCCTCGTTAAAATCATCGGCGAGTGAATTTGTCAGTCATGTTTTTGAGGTTGGTGGCGTGCAGTGCTGGGTGGAACCTCGGCGCGCGGGCCCACTCGAGGAAGACTCGCTCACCTGCGCTCGACTGGCCGAAGCTTACGGCATCGCAGTGAGCGAACTTGTTTTCACGCGCACGCCCAAAGGAAAGCCGTTTGTGACCTCCGGCCGAAAACCCAATGTGGATTTTAATTTTTCTCATTCGGGTCCGTGGCAAATTCTCGCCATTCACAATGAAGGTCGCGTAGGCGTGGACATTGAAAATCTTCGTCACATCCCCCATCAAGCCGATCGCATTTTACAAAGGTTTTTTCATCCTGCGATCAGCGAGCAATTTGATGAAATAAACGACGATCACTCCCGAAGTGAATTTTTCTTTCAACTCTGGACTGCGCATGAAGCCACCATCAAATTTTATGGAGAGAGCAGCTTCAAACCTATTTGGCGAGAATGCGACGTTCATCCACTGCACACGAATCTCTCCACTTTCACGCTCGTCTCTTTGAATGAATTTCTTCCTGACGGACTGGTGGGAACGCTTACCGTCCAAAACCAATGAGCTATTTCGATTCACCTTTAATAACAGTGTATGGCGTTTGATCTATGTCAGCATGATAAAGCAAAACTTTATCCACGGACTTTCGATCGCCGTCATTCAGCGCTTCCACGATCGATCGATTCTTAAGCGCAGGAATCTTTATATGAATCCAGTCTTGAATATTTGTGCCCACCCACTTCTTTTGAAGTTTCATCAGGAAATCGCGAATTTCGACGGGCAGATCATCAAATCCACAAATCATTTAAATCCCTCAAATACGATAATATTCACGCCATCCGAGCTTCGCGCCGAAGGCGCCATAATTCCTTTATAACCACGGCGAGCAAGATCACCCAGAAGCTGTGTGGTCTTGTAATCATCCCCAGCGATATCCTCCAAAGTTAATCCCAAACGTTTTCTCACACTGGGATCTGTTAGATCTAGCAGCCCATCCAGATCCACATCTCGATCCATTATATTTCGTTGATTCGTCGGTCTTCCATAGTGATCCAATTCCGCATGAACAGCTTTGGGGTTAGTACTCGTGTAAACGCCCCCCTTACCCACTCGACTATATCGATGATCTGACGCCACATTGCCAGAATGAACTTCCCACGATCCATCCCGATAGAGTTTTCCTTTATACCTCTTAGAAGGGATATTCCCATTCATCAGATCATTTGTATTTCGATTTCCAAAACGTGATTTAGCTTCACCGAGAACTTTCTCGCTCTGTCTTAACTGCGATGTCGCAATTTCACGATCAGTTGAAAGCTCTGACGAAGAAAGCGGAACGACCGGCGGAAGTGTCACGCGCGAGTGTTCCGAAGGAACATTAGGCCCTTCAGAAATCGGTCCTTTGGCGCAGGCTGCAACGCTCAAGACAATTGAGAGAATAAAAGTTAGTGGATTCAGGATGGATCGACACAAAAATAGACGAGTCATAAGAGGCATCTCATAGCATAGCTCTATGAAAAGTGGGAACGGTCACGATAGGGAACTGCACCGCTCGCCTCTCGATGCTTGATTTATGTCCGCTTCCGCAATCGACCAGCTTGATACACCTTGACTGCCTCGAGTGTTGAAACCCAAATTCTTCCCTCTTTATGAGCTTCGATTCTACCAAAGCGGGCTAAAAGATTGAGATACTTTTCAGAATACGGCGTCTCCGGTGCAATCGTTGAAAGAGGCAGGTATTTTTTTTGCTTTTTCTTCTGTGGTTGCAACACCTTCAAATGAATATGAAGAGAACGCTCGACGGACTGAGCAATGAACCTAACGATTGGCTTTAAATCGCCTGCATCGGCTTTTTGCAGGACGTTGTAATATTTTTTACGATCATGTTTCAAAATAATGACTAAGGGATATCCCTTCTGCATCAAGATTAAATTTAGAAAAAGACGGGCCGCCCTTCCATTTCCATCGAAGAACGGATGAATGTGTACAAACTTGTGATGTGCAATCGCCGCCAATTCAATTGGGTGCAAACGATCTTCTTGATCTTTGAACCAGCGAATCAATCGTTGCATCTGATGCGGAACTTCGTGGGCATCTGGGGGAACATGCTTTGAGCCGGTGATAATCACGGCCCCACTTCGGTATTTGCCGGCAACGGAAGAACCCGTCTCTCGAACGATCATTTGCTGCAGACTACGAATGAGCTGTTCGGAAACAGTGTTCTTTGCTTTGTGGTCGACGAGTTCATAAAGGTAGTGAAGAGCTTCATGATGATTCTTCGCTTCAAGATGATCCTTAAGAGATTTGCCCTTAATGGTTATGCCTTCGTTTAAAACGAGATGAGTTTCCTTTAAGGTGAGAGTATTTCCTTCAATGCTGTTCGAGTTGTAGGTCATTTCCACAGCAAATTGCTCTTTCAATTTAGCAACAGCCGTGGGCGGAAGAGGACGAAGCTTCTTTAGAATGGCTAAATCCTGATCAAGCCTTCTTTGAACTTGTGAGTCCAAATAGATCATTTTCGCTAATATGGCATGCATCCCAAAATATAACCATACCATATTAACGACAGACACGGACTCCTCTAGGGTAGGGACATAGACGACCCAGATTTAATGGAACTAAGCGGTTTTAAGCCACTCTCCCCCTTTTTCACTCCAACAACCCCTGGCACACCCTTTGCACTCTTTAGCCTTGGGCAGGTCTATGTATGCGTGATTTTGCATCTCGTTATTTCATCTTTTTTGTCGGCGTCGTCGTCGCCTTTGCAGCCAATTCGCCCTTGCGCGCTCAACGTGAATACTTTCGGTTAAATCAATTTGAAATCGACAAAGTCACCGATGCATCCCTCTCCGAGGAGGCCAACAGAGTTGCGGAACTGCTGGCCAAATCAATCCAAGCCGGCAGTTGCCACTATGGAAAGACCGGCCTCTGCTCTATCGAGTCGTTAGAAGCGGAACTCGCTCGGATAGAAAGGCAACGAGCCAACCGATCCTATTCGGCCCGAGTAGGAGAAGAAAGCATAGAATTGAACGTCGTCGGCACCGGTCTTTCAGTCATCGTTGGGCTCACCGCGGGATTAATAATCGGAGAATACTTCGGGTACAACAAAACGTTAACAAGCCTTGCAATTTTTCTAGGAGCGCAAGTCCTTGTGCAGGGCTATTTCGCCCTATCCAACCGCCTTTTATGGACGTCTTACTCTCAGCATCGCCAAATCAAAAAAATGCGAGATAAATTTAATGGCCTCGTCATCGAACGACTCGAGCACTATTGGGGAGTAAAGCTCACGGGCCAGAGTCTCGAAGAAAAGGAAATTTCTCTTCGACATATTTTAGGCGACGTCACCATCGAAGAATATATTTTGGCCTTTCCAGAAAAGATCCAAGCCGGGGCACGATTTTGGTCTGCGGAGGTCAGCGCTACGTTAGAAGCCGCTCAAACCTCCGAAAAATTCTCCGACGAAGAACTTCAACTCTTGAGGGATATGGAACAGGCCGTAAAAAATATGGCGGCGGAATTTCATCGCACGCCCCGCTGGGGAACCCGAAAGAAGACCTGGAAATCTTGGTATCAAAGACTTTTAAGTTTTCAAAAAAATTATAAAGCGCTTCTCGTTCAAATCGAGGCTCCCAAAAAATTAAATTGGGAAGAAGGCGTCATTCAAAATCAAATCAAACGCTTTGATCTTCAGGTCGCGCCTTACGCTTCGGGAAGAACCGCTCATGCTAAAGCGCAGTTCTTAACAGGCACGGATGACGCCAGCCAAAGATTCGTCGAAGTCCTTTCGGACGCTCTCGCCACCCCAAAAGATAAGGCGCTTCAAGAACTCTATTTGAAAGCGGCTGAGCAGGGCGAGCTCGTTCCTGTTCAAGTGATGCATGAGATGATTGCGCCGTACTCTCCCTCCAATGAATTTCAGAAGCGTGGTTTGGCGAAAGTCACACTTACCTTTCAGCATCCGGACGAAAAGCCAATCACTATTACTTTGCAATATCACCACCGTCTCTCAACCAACGAACAATTAGAAGCACGAGGATTTTCCGAGCCAGGATTGGATAAAGCTCTTCGAAGCGTTTTCAAAGGGGGCGATTTAAGATTGCTCTCGCAGATTGTGAGCACCAAGGATCTGCGCCACTCCGTCGATTTTCAAAGTTTGAAATTTCCCGACACGATTGGTAACGGAATAGAAACACCACTCCTTACGAAAGTTGTAGGATCTTTCAAATCTTCAAAAAATCCCATCGCCGATGTTTGGGATCGGTTGAAGGACGAAATGATGAATATCCAAGGTTTTAGCGCCGTCGTGGATTTGAAGCTCAGCGAACTCAAAGAGGCGCGCAGTGAACATCTCCAAACAACTCCGGGCCGGATCAATGTCTCCTCCGTCGCGCGAGAAGCAAAACGCCAATGGACCAGTCGCCTGAAAATTTTTGATGAACGAATTCGAGTTTTAAACGATCTCAAAGCCCTGATCGATAAGCATGTGGAAATTCGACTCAAACTGGCAGATGAAATTACGCCCTACTTGGACCATTCATCGGACGCGGTGAAGGTCGCGGAATTGAAATCGCGAGTGATCAATCATCTTGAACTCTCTCTCCTTCCTCTCAAGCTGGAGGTGCAAGAGAAAGTCGACGCGCTCAAAGATGCCTCGCTTCAATTAAGTGTGGATTCCGGATTCGATATTGAGGAAGTGAATACTCCATCCAGCACTGCGGAATACAACGATTCCTTACCAACGGACGATCCGGCCGCCGCTCGTGCGCAAGCTCATGCAGCCTGCGGCGATGCGACCCAACGTTTGACGACAGATTCTCTCGACGGGCCCCCAAATCTTGGCGGAGGTTCTAATTCAATATCGCAATGAGGCTATGTATGCGTGATTTACGTCTAACCACATTTCTATTCCTTTCAATTTTTCTTTGGAACTCAAAAGCACCTTTGCACGCTCAAATGATACGTATCGAAGAAAACACTCATCCGAGTCATGTGTTTGATCAACTTAAGGTCAATCGAAATGAACTTAATAAAATTTCCCCAGAAGTGGTGACGAGTATCGCCAATGAAATGGCCGAAGCGATTGCAAAATCAATTCAAGCTGGAAACTGCCGTTTTGGAAAAGCGGGACTTTGTGCGATTGAAACGATGGAAGGAAATTTAAATACGCTTTTCAAGATGCGAAAGAATATTGAGTTTGAAGATGCCGTTGGAATCGACACCGATTTATACGGGCTTATGTCCTCGGCCGGGGGCGTAATAATTGGAGGTGTTGCATCAATTATTGGAACAGCGATGTATGCGATGGTGACGAATCAAAAAGATATTACTTTAATGTCATTCGGGTATGCCTTTCTCGGCATCAATGCGGCCTTTCACGCCTTCATTCAATATCGCCGCCATCTTCGAGGCTATCCGAGATTGATCCATCAGTCGTGGAAAGTCGGGCAGTTGAAAGACGCCATTTATGCAGAAACGATCGAGCGCTTGGAAAAATATTGGGGAGTTCGACTCACCGGCAAAGATTTGGAAGAAAAAAGAATTGCCCTCCAACATCTCCTCGGCGATGTGAATCAAACGGATTACTACCTCGCCTTCCCGGAGAAGCTTCAAGCTGAAACGCGATTCTGGTCGGCCGAAGTGAGCGCCACATTAGAGGCTGCGAAAAATTCTGGAAAATTTCGGGAAGAAGAGCTCGAACTTTTAAAAGATAGCGAACAAATCATCAAAGCGATGGCAGCGGAATTCCATCGCAAACCACGCTGGGGTACGCGAAAGCGCACTTGGACGAAGTGGATTGCACAGCTTCAAGAGTTTAAAACGCAACATTTCAAACTTGTAGAAAACTTAAACGTTGCCTCTCGCTTGGATTGGACCGAAACTCAAAGAGCCGAGCAAAACGAGCGATTAGATCTCACGACAGCCCCCTTCGACACCGGTCGCCTCGCTCAATCAAAAATGCAATTTTTAAAAGGCGCGGACCCCGAAAGTGAAAGCTTTGTGGAATGGCTTTCGGACGTACTTGTGAGCCCCCTGGATAAAAATCTACAGAAGCTCTATCTCGATGCAGCAGAAAAGGGTGAACGCCTTTCGGTTCAAGTCATACACGAAATGATCGTTCCTTATGAAAATACAGCTCAACAAAAACGTGGGCTTGCGAAAGTGACGTTGCAATTCTCGCTGGGTGAGCAACCGCCCGTTAAGGTTGAAGTGCTCTACCACCACCGCCTCCAAAGTTTGGAACAACTCAAAGCCAGAGGCATGAGAGAACCCGCCCTGGAACGTGGTCTTCGAAAATTATTCCAAGGGGGAGATCTTCGTTTGCTCTCCCAAATGGTCGCGCCCGAAGAATTGCGACACACCATGGACTTTGAAAACCTAGAGTTTCCTGAACTCGTCGGCGATGGCGTTCAAATTCCACTCATGCAAAAGGTTTCTGAAATATTCAAAGGCTCCAAGCGCCCGATCGATGACATTTGGACCCGCGTGAAAGACGAGTTAATGAATTTGCAAAGCTATCAGACCAATGTGGAGCTCAAATTGAGTGAGACGAAAGAGAAGCTCGACGAACATCGAGAACGCACTCCCTCTCGATTTACCGTGTTAGCAGCTGCGAAGGAGGCGAAACGACTGTGGGAACAACGCCTCTCAACTTTGGAAGAGCGAGTGAAAGTGCTCGGCGACCTAAACGGTGTCATTCAAGATCAAATCAAAATTCGTTTGAAGTTGGCCGATGAATTGAGCCCCTACCTTCACGAAGATCTGGATGCTCCCAAAGTGGCGGAAATCAAATCCCGAGTGTCGAGCCTCCTCGACTATTCTTTCCTCCCCCTTAGACATGAAGTGCAGGAAAAAGTTTCGGCACTCAAAGATGCGTCTTTGCAATTTGCGGGAACTCAGTTGGAGGAAATTGGTGAAGCGACGGCTCCCATTGAATCTGCTGATACTTCGCCAGATGCTGCTCGTACGCAAGCTCATGCAGCCTGCGGCGATGCGCTCAAAAGAAACCTCGACTCATTGGATGGACCGGCCGACACTTTGAGCGGCGGCAGCTCAATAACGCAGTGAAGATCTCACCGGAATGTCGAGCGTCTGCTCGATTCGCTGACGGCCATTTAAAAAACCCAGTTCGATGAAAACTAAAAGTCCCACGGGCGTGGCATTTAATTTTCGGCAAAGTTTTAAAGCCGCGCTGGCAGTGCCGCCGGTGGCGAGGACGTCATCCACCACCAAAACTTTTTCCTTCGGCTTCAACGCATCTTCATGGATCTGCAATTGATCCATTCCATATTCCAAATCGTACGCTTCCGATTGCGTCTTCCACGGCAACTTCCCCGGCTTTCGAATGAGCGTGAGTCCAACACCCATATGCTTAGCCAAGGCCGCGCCCAAAATAAATCCGCGCGATTCGATTGCCGCGATTTTGTGAAAAAATAATCCTTCGGCATCCGCTGCCATTTTATCGATCAAGGTCGAGAATGCTTTGGCATCCTGTAAGAGGGGCGTGATGTCCTTAAATTGAATGCCCGGTTTAGGAAAATCGGGAACGTTTCGAATGAGTGTGGTGAGTGTCGAAAAATCCATCGGCAATATCTATTGCAGTTTTAACTCTTTTCGACAATCGACTCGATAATCATCGTGCGCGTTGGAAAGGCGAATTCAATTCCCTCTTGCTCGAAAGCCTTAAACAATTCCAAATTGATTTTCTCCTCCGTGCGTACATAGACGGCATAGTCGGCGTTCAAAACAAAATAGACGACTTCAAAATCTAAGGAAGAATCGCCAAACTTCTTAAAATGGGTCCTATCAAATTTTGTTTCCGGCTGAGCCTTAATGATCTTTTCGACCATCGTCGAAATTTGCGAAAGTTTTTCGTAGGGGATGGAATAGGTCACCCCAAAACTAAAGACCACCCTTCGCTGACCCATTCGTTTGTAATTGCGAACGACGGATTTTAAAATCTCAGCATTTGAAAAGATAAGTTGCTCGCCCGAAAGAGACGAGATCCGCGTGGTTTTTAATCCAATCTTTTCCACGGTTCCCACANNCACTTGAATCACATCGCCGAGCACAAAGGGCTTATCTAAAACAATCGATAGCGAAGCGAATAAATCTCCAAGCACATTTTGAACCGCAAGCGCGACGGCAATACCCCCAATTCCAAGCCCCGTAATCAGAGCCGAAATATTGAATCCTAGGTTGTCTAAGATGAGTAAAAAAATGAGCGCATAAAATCCAAGTCGAAGGATGAACTCCACCGCACCTAAGGTCGTTTCGAGCGACGGATTCGGCTCTCCCTGACTTTGCCGCATGCGGAGCGCTCTATGCAGGAAATATTTAATGATTTCTCGACCCCAAATGCCAGCCTGGATCAACAAAACGACGATCACGATCGATTTTGAAATTCTTGCAGCACGGGGCGTCAGGGTAAGAACCGTCGAAGCAATCCAGATTGCAACAAAGACAATGAATGTCGTCTTCGTTCGAACAAGCAGGCTGATCGCAAAGTCGTCCCAGGTGGTCTCAGTTTTCTCGGCCCACTTGCGTAGGCGCATGATGAATAGCCGTTTGAGAACGATGAACCCCAGGCCAACGACGCAAAAGAGGATGAGCGCTGCCAACCACTGAAGGACGCTGTTGCCCAAATACTGACGGTTCAGCACTTCCTCTGTGATGAAACTTCTAACAAAGTCCATGCGGTCTAACTTACCGACTACTTAGCGGCTTTGACCTCTGTCCAAATGCGGTCCCATTCCGTGATTGCGTCACCCAAATCTTGCATCATCTCGGCCCGTTTCAAAGTCTCGGGTTCCGGAAATAGCGCTTTATTGTCGCGAATTTCCTTCGGCAATAGCGCGATGCTTTCGATATTCGTAGGCGCACTGAAGAGTCGTTGCGCGCGGTCCGCTCCCACTTTGGCACTCAAAAGGAAGTTGATGAGCTTGTGAGCCCCTTCCACATTCTGCGCGCCTTGAGGGATGACCAGGTTATCGATCCAAAGCGTGAAGCCCTCCTCGGGCAAAATATATTGAATGTCGCCCTGAGTTTTCATTTGAGCCTGAAGGGCATCGCACGAAAAAGCGTGAGCTACGGCCATCTCGCCGGCCACCAAGCCATCCAGCACTTCCGAATTGAAGGATTTCAAACGCTTTTTTGCGCCAATGAGCGTGGTCTTGGCCTTGGCCAAATCCGCGGAGTTGGTGGAATTCAAGCTGAGAGCTTCTCGCTTAAGAGCAGCTCCAAGAGTCTCTCGCACATCGTCCAAAAACGTGAATTTGCCCGTGAGCGCTTTATTTTCAAACAAATCCTTCCATCCTTTAATGGGGGTCTTAATGGATTTTGTGTTGTACGCGATTCCCGTCGTGCCCCAGCTGAGCGGGAGCGAATAAGAATTGTCCGGATCAAAGGCCCGACCTCGCATTGCAGGATCGATCTTTTGAGCATTGGCAATCTTGGCAACGTCGAGCGTTTGCAACAGTTTCAACTCCGCCATCACCTTCACCATGTAATCCGAAGGAACCGCGACGTCGTAGCCCGATGCTCCCGCCTGCAACTTGGCCAATAGTTCTTCATTCGAGGTGTAGTTGGACTCCGTCACCTTCAAGCCCGTCTCCTTTTCAAACTCCGCCAAGATCTCAGGAGTGATGTAGGCGCCCCAGATTGCCAAATTGACGGTCTTAGAACCGCTCGTAGCCTGGGTTTCCGCCGTTGGCGTTTCGGTTTGGTTGGTGGGCTTGGTGCAGGCCAATAGGCCGAAACATAAAAAGCTTAACGTGAACGAGATGATATTTTTCATGTCACGCATTTACCTCTCAGTGCGCTCGACGTCACTTTCTTATTTTCACACCCGAACATTCTGTTTAGGTTTCGAACCAATGCTCAAGTTGCATGGGGTTCGAAAGGCATTTGGTAACTTCGAAGCTGTTCGCAGCGTCGACCTGGAGATTCAAGACGGGGAATTCTTTTCTATCTTGGGACCGAGTGGTTGTGGCAAGACGACCCTCCTTCGACTTCTCGGAGGGTTTGAACAACCCACTAGCGGCGAGATCATCTTGAATGATCACCGAATCGATTCTCTCCCGCCCCACCTCCGCCAGTGCAACACCGTTTTTCAGCGCTATGCGCTTTTTCCTCATCTGAGTGTGCAGCAAAATGTCGCCTTCGGCTTGCAGATGAAAAAAACGCCGCAAGATGAAATCGCCACCCGCGTGAATGCAGCTTTGGACCTCGTGCAGATGTTGGGCCTGGCAACTCGCTCCGTCACTACTCTCTCCGGAGGTCAGCAACAGCGCGTCGCTTTAGCGCGAGCGCTGGTGAATCGTCCGAAGGTGCTCTTGCTGGATGAGCCACTCTCTGCGCTGGATTTGAAACTTAGACAGCAAATGAAAATGGAACTCCTTTCTCTTCAGCGCCGACTCAAACAGACCTTTATTTTTGTAACTCACGATCAAGAGGAGGCTCTCGAAGTTTCGGATCGCATTGCGGTTATGAATGAGGGAATCGTGGAGCAGGTCGGCACCCCTCAAGAGATTTACGAATATCCAAAGACCCTCTTTGTGGCGCGATTTATCGGCTCCATGAATACGATCGTCGGCGATGTGCGAGAAGCTCGCGCAGATGCCATCACCATGAGCGGCTGCGGAAAGCGATCGCTCACGATTAAACCTTCTCGTGACGGCATGCGCCCCCTGCCTGAGGTGAGCGTCGGTCTCAAAGTGCAGCTCATGGTCCGGCCGGAAAAATTAAAGGTGCTGAAGTCCGCGCCCGACGCAAATCAAAACTACGTGGAAGGCACGATCAAAGAAGTTTTATACAAAGGATCGCAGACGCAATTTCTCGTCACCGCCAAAGACGCCGCCACTCCTGCGCAACTTCATGTGTGGCAGACGAACTCCGCCGTGACTGCGAAGCGCTCTTTTTGCATCGATGACAAAGTTTTCGTGGCGTGGTCGCCGGAGGATTGCATCTTGATGGGCATGAACGGCGCCCTTCCGCAAAACCAACCGCAGATGCCGCTCCTGCAGTCGACGGGAACATAACGGATGGCGAGACGATTGATCGCGCGATGGATTTCTCCCCTGGCTCTACCGACGATGGGTTGGATTTTGTGGTTCATTCTCATTCCGCTCGTGATCGTCGGTTTTTATTCCTTCATGACGAAAGGTTCCTACGGCGGCATTCGCTATCAATTTACATTTGAAAATTACGAACGCGCTTTTGACTGGTTGTACTTGCGAATTTTTTGGGAGAGCTTTCAGCTGGCGTCGATCACTGCGATCTCTTGCCTCGTGCTCGGCTATCCGATGGCCTATGTGCTCGCCACTGCGCGACCCGCGATTCGCTCACTGCTTTTGGTTTTATTGATTGTGCCCTTCTGGACCAATTTTGTGGTGCGCACCTACGCGCTCAAAGTTTTGTTCGCGGAGTCTGGCCCCATCAATGCGCTTGGCATGACGTTTGGAATTTTCGCGGAGCCGATTTCGCTGTCTAATTCCTATTTTATGGTGTGGCTCGGGATGNNACTACCTGCCCTACATGGTGCTGCCGCTTTACGTCTCGATTGAAAAATTTGATTTCACGCTGCTTGAAGCCGGTCGGGATCTCGGCGCGAGTGCGTGGAATAATTTTTGGAAGGTGCTCGTACCACTCACCAAGCCGGGAATCATCACCGGCAGCATTTTGGTTTTCACGCCAGCGCTCGGAGAATTTCTCATTCCCGACATTTTGGGCGGTGCAAAGACCATGCTCATGGGGAATTTGATTACCGAACAATTTTTAAAATCCCGCGACTGGCCGTTTGGCTCGGCACTCTCTGTCTTATTAATGGCCATCGTCATGGCAGGTCTTTGCATTGTGATCCGCTACTGGACCGAAGATGAAAAAGACGAAAGAGCGAAGGCGTAACGATGGCGCTCATTCCCGCAGTGGTGGAACGAAAGACGAAAGCGCATGTGCCGTGGGGTGCAAAAGCCGTAACGACCTTGGTCTTTCTGATCCTCTACGTGCCGCTTCTCACACTCATCGTCTATTCGTTCTTCGATCCTGTGACAGGCGAATGGTCTTCAAGATGGTACGTGGAAGCACTTTACGATGAGTCGCTTCGAAAGGCAGTCACCATGAGCATGATTGTGGGCTTCTGGTGCACACTCGGTGCAACCCTCTTGGGTACCACAGCGGCCCTCGCACTCGAGCGAACTCAATTTGTGGGGAAAAAAGTTTTGGATGCGCTTACGCTCGTTCCCTTGGTGGTCCCGGAAATCGTCTTCGGCCTATCGCTCCTGATTTGGTTTGTAGCGCTACGTTTATCTCTTGGAACGATTTCGATCGTTCTCGCACATATCACTTTTAGTTTTTCCTATGTCATCATCACCGTTCGCACGCGATTGCATGATTTCGATATGTCTCTCGAAGAGGCGGCGAGAGATTTAGGGGCTTCATCTTGGCAAACCTTTTGGAAAGTTACCTTCCCGCTCATCTTCCCTGCGATTCTCTCGGGCGCGCTAATGGCCTTTACGCTTTCTTTCGATGATTTCTTGATCACTTTCTTCACTTCCGGCGTCGCCAACGACACTTTGCCTGTGAAGCTCTATGCGATGATTAAGTTTGGAATCTCTCCGAAGATCAACGCGCTCTCGACCTTGATTCTATTTGCTACGATTGTACTGGTGCTTTTGGCGTTTCGTCCGAAGCGAAAAGCGAAAGTCGTGGAGGCGGAAGCCGAAACATCGCAAGAAGATTCATCCATTCGATTGACAGCGTAAGCCCTAAAATTCGACAATTTGCTCTGATGTTGGTGGTTGGCATTCCAAAAGAAACACGGGAGCTTGAAGCTCGCGTCGCAGCCACACCGGATTCCGTAAAAAAATTGATGAAGCGAAAGGGTGTCGAAGTTCGCATCGAACAGGGCTCGGGCGCGTCGGCTGGATTTTCCGATCCAGACATGAGTCAATCCGGCGCGAAGATTGTTTCCGCCTCGGAAGCCTTTCAAAGCGACATCGTTTTAAAAATTCAAAAGCCGACCATGGAAGAGATTGCGAAGTTGAAAAAGGGCGCCGTTTTGCTCTCGCTCCTTGAGCCCTACTTGGCGGACGGCACGATGGAAGCGCTCGCAAAGGCTGGAGTGTCCGCGGTTGGCATGGAACTCATTCCCAGGACCACGCGCGCACAATCTATGGATGTCCTTTCCTCTCAGGCGAACATCGCCGGGTATCGAGCGGCACTCGAAGCGGCCACTCACTATGGAAGGTTTTGTCCGATGATGATGACGTCTGCGGGAAGTTCGAAGCCGGCAAAAGTACTGGTGCTGGGTGCGGGAGTCGCGGGGCTGCAAGCGATTGCCACAGCGAGAAAATTGGGGAGTGTCGTCGAAGCATTTGACGTTCGCGCGGAGGTAAAGGAACAAATTCTCTCGCTCGGCGCAAAATTTGTGGAAATTGATCTCGGTGAAGAAGGTTCCGGTTCAGGCGGCTACGCCAAAGAGTTATCGGAAGCGGCGAAGAAGAAACAAATCGCCGCTCTTACCGAGAAAATTCAAAAGATGGATATTGTGATTTCTACGGCCAACATCCCCGGGCGAAAGGCCCCAACGCTGGTGACTGCGGAAGCGGTTCGCGGCATGCGGACGGGCTCCGTGATCGTCGATATGGCCGCTCAAAGCGGTGGAAATTGTGAGCTCACGGAAAAAGACAAAGTCGTGAAAAAACATGGCGTCACCGTGGTGGGTCTCACGCACTATCCTTCGCTCCTCGCCACAGATTCCAGTGCTTACTTTGCGAACAATCATCTGAACTTGATGGCGCTGTTTCTAAAAGAGAAAGACGGTGCGACCGTTGTGGAATGGGATTTGAAAGACGACATTTTGGATGCCGCCTTGGCCACGCATGAAAACCAAGTGCGCTTCGGGAGGAAGTCATGAGCGAGACGATGATGGGAATCTACGTGTTCGTACTCTCCTGTTTCATTGGCTATCATGTCATTTGGGGCGTAACCCCCGCTCTGCACACCCCGCTCATGGCGGTCACCAATGCGATCAGCGCCATCGTGGTTGTGGGTGCGATTTTAGTGGCAGGAGTGGCTCACGCAGAAACTTCAGCCATCGAATGGATTGGTTTTGCGGCCGTGCTCTTTGCGGCCATCAATATTTTTGGGGGCTTCGTCGTGACGCAGCGGATGCTTGCCATGTTTAAAAAGAAAAAGAAGGCGGGCGAATAATGTCAGCCGATGTTTTCTCCGCGGTTTATCTTCTCGCCACCATCCTCTTTATTTTTGGACTAAAGGGACTCGCCTCCCCCAAAACGGCTCTCAGAGGAAATTATTCCGCCATCGCGGGGATGACGATTGCGATTGTCGCCACATTCCTTCATCCAAGCGTGCAATCGTATCAATGGATTG
>DDSI01000206.1 GCA_002343335.1 Bacteriovoracaceae bacterium UBA2394 | reverse complement strand
CCGGCGATCGAGAAGATACTATTCAATTCAGCAGAGAGCGATCTCGTAGAGATAGAGCGCACTATCTCCCTGGGTCGATTTGAAACAGATGAACAGGGGGGAGACATTGGGATTCAGTTGAGTATCGGAAAGCCCATGGATGCTGATAAGTTCCTCACTTCTCATCTGAGTCTCGATCTGTCAGAGTTTTTGCCCTTGCTGCCGCGAGATACTCTTTCGACGATCTTGGATCGTCTTACTCAGTTTGAAATTCGGGGAGCGACATACAACGGCGAGACTTTTCATATCGAGTATGCGGACAAAGAGGTCGAGAAGCATGTTGAGAAACTGGCCCAGATGGTCTGGGCCGTAGGCGCGATATCGCGCGTGGATCCTACAGCCATTCCGGCCTCTCTGAAGGAGAAGTTGCTTAGAAATACGAACACGGATGATCCGACAACCCGAGTGGAGCTTTTCGATCTTTTAGCTCACCAAGTTAGAGATACTTTAAGCCACTCCTTACCATCGGGATCCATAAAACTAGATCCCATTACCTTATCGGCGGTGGCGAGAACGGTTGTCCGGACTGCTCTCAATGCCCCACCTTCCAGTGACGACTTGCCTGTCGCGATTTTTAGAGACAAAAACGACTCCAGTTTAATTCATCTCGTGTGTGCGGCAGGGAAAATGCGATTATTAGGTAGCGATCGATTAGAGGATGCGTACTCCTCCAGTTCCCAACAAATCTTTTCCCATACAAGCGTAAAAATAGATTCTGAAGAGTCGGCCCTCGTTGTGAGATGCGGAAAAAATATTTACCAAATCGAAGTCGAGGTTAAAAAGACGGGGGGAGTAATCTCAAAACCAAAAACTTTGAATTTTTCGAACGCGTTCGCAACGAATGAATTTAATGTGCTCTCCACATTTGCGGTGACCGACGACTTTTCGGAATCAAGTTTTAAAGCATTTTTAGCTTATATGGCATCAAAGGGTTACCGGCCCACGTCCGTAGAGCCCGTGGAAGATACTCGAAAAATGTTTGGAGAGGATTTCAAGCGCTCTGATCTCTATTTGCCTACCGCTCATTCGATATCCCTGAATGCATTTCAAATCGGGAGTGAACAGAGCACCCGAGTGTTACTCGAAAGAGCTATCCCGCATCCTCAAAAAAACGGTGAGATGATGAAAGTGAAGATGGCGATTTACTTTCCTAGAATTAATGGAGGGGGATCCGCTGATATTCGACTGGAGCAAAGCGATCTCGCGGCCCTCCTATGCCAGCGAAGAGAAGTTCGGGACAACCCCTTAGCGGTGGTCACCATGTCTTGTTCTTCGGATGAATCTCCAGCCGGGTGGATGTACGCCTATCAAAAATCTCTTCACAATGAAAAAGGCGAGCTCAACGTGGAGCTCTCGAAGTTAAATGATGTGCCCTTCATTATTGGGACGGAGCGGGGATTTGACACGAGTTCGGCCGTTGCGCTTATGGCAAATATGGATTTTGCCTTCGATGCCATCGATGCCGTCGCGGGAGGAAAAACTCCCGAAGAGATTTTACATGTTCTATCGATTCCTCCCGAACAAACGAAATTGAATGTGGCGCTCTCGAAACTGGAAGGTCTCTTTCATGGAAAAACACACGTGAATGCGGCAAGACCGTACAATCCCGTCTGTAATATTCAGCGGGATGATTTATTTGACTTAAAAGACGTCGGTCCGATTTGGCTTAAGAACTTAGCAAAACCCGAAGAGAAGTATTCCTATTAGGAAATTCATTGAATTTGGGCGAGAGGTGTTCCGTGGTTCCCACAGTGCCCAGGTCATGCCTCAGCAAAAATTTCATAGGGGTTTTCATGGGCTTAAGGGGGCTCTCAACCCGAATGAAGCTGGCACCTCCCTTGCATTTTTAGAGACCGTGCGAGGTTTAAACATCATGGGGTCCCTTAAAACCTTATTGAGTCTATCGGCTCTAAGCCTTTTTCTTTTGGCGTGCGGAAGTCCCGAGGATGAAACGGTCATTCGAGATCGCACTCAAGGCGATACATCGAATGTGTTCAGCTATTTTTTGGATCCCATGCCACGGCTTTATATTGCCTTTGATCGGGGACCGAATGATTTAAACGATCTCGTTCGCGTTATTCGGCAGAGACCGCTTCACGAATTTCATGTCACTAACTTGGCGCAAGCGTCGTCTTACACCGGCCATATTGAGTCGGTGGTGACAGGGATGACGATTTCCGCTCGGGATCGAAACGATTGTCCTTTGAAAATCTATTTGGCCATGGTCGGTCGAGAAGTCGACACGGACACGGGGCTATTTTCCCGAAGTACGCGCATCTTTGCCGACGCCAATCAGGGATACGATACGGCTCAAGAATTCGTCATTAAAAATGAAGACAACCCCAATATCGCTCTGACGGGGTTTGGAGCTCGACTTCGTGAGGGCACCATTACAAAACTCGGACTTCAGAGAAAAGCGCTTAGTTCAATTGATTCCTCCGGAGGTGTCTTCTCCGAAGGCCAAGTGACGATGAAATTGCCTCCCGGATGGGTCGCCATTGGTTTTTACATTCGATTCAAGATCGATACGGCTCAGTATGAGGCCAAAAAGTGCATGAGCACGAAAGTCGACTACAAGTCGCATCGCGTTCCATTTATTGAAGATGCGATTTTCGATTCTGCCCAGATCGCTGTCGAATAATTTTTTCCAAAAGAACTTGCGCGCAGTCGTCCACTTTGTGTTTCTTAGCTGAAACTCAAAGAAGGAGGAGTATTCATGAATCAAAGGGTAAGTAAAGTAGTTGGAATTGTTTGTGCGGCAGTGGCGCTATCGGCTTGTCATGAGCTCGAAGTCGTGGATGGACGCATTTCTGCGGATGCGACCGCGGCAGTGCAGGCGTATTTAGGCGAGTATCAGGAAGTGAAGGGAGCCGGCCAGGTAGACGTGGCCGTGGTTGATCAGGCTGTCGTCTTAGAGGGATTGGAAACCATTTTGGCGAACAGGGGTGCAGCTGGAACGGTTGGCAAACTTTTGAAAGCAACGCTTTCGCCGGATTACAAATCGGCGGATTTGGTATTTGAATACCAACCTGCGGAACTTCATTCCGCCATCGAGGGACGTAAGATTTCTGTGAAAGTGAATACCAATGCAAATTGGGGACGAGAAACCGAGCTGTCCTATAAGCTTTATGTGACTAAAAAGCGCGCTCTTCGGAATCGGGGTAAAGGCAATCGTTGGGTTTGGGTAAATACATATCTGACGGGAAAGCTTTCCAGACCGAACGTTTAAGATTTTAAGAGGCTTTTCGAATTGCTTCAATGCTCGATTCATTCTCGGCGGAGGAAGTATCTACGCCTTCGCCGAGAACAATTTTTCGAATAATTCCCCGTAGAATTTTTCCCGAACGAGTCTTAGGAAGCGCACTTACAAAAAATATTTTCTCAGGCGCCATGGCCTTTCCCACCGTTTTTAACATCAAAGAATGCAGGGCCTTTCGAGTCTCCTCGCTCGCGCTTTGAGAGTCCTTTAATACAACGTAGCAGTAAACACACTCACCTTTTAACTCGTGAGGAATCCCTACAGCGGCGGATTCTGCGACTCGCGAGTCGGCCATGAGAGCCGATTCAAATTCATTCGGGCCAATCCGTTTTCCCGCGATCTTGATCGTGTCGTCGCTTCGACCTCGAAGAAACCAAAAACCTTCGTCGTCGGCGAAGGCCCAGTCGCCGTGGTACCAAACATCTTCGCCAAATTTTTCAAAATAAGTATGGAGATAGCGCTCTGGGGCGTTCAAAAAGCCTTTGGTCATGGAGGGCAGGGGCGAGAGGCACACCAAATGGCCAAGGCCTCTTTCGATCTTCTTACCATCTTCCGTCCAAATTTCGGAGCGTACTCCGAGCGCGGGACCCCCTAGCGTGCAGGGCTTTAGCTCGCTCAGAGGATTGGGCATCAGTAAACACCCCATGACTTCCGTTCCTCCGGAAATGTTGATAACGGGGCAATTCCGTTTTCCAACCTTCTCAAAAAACCACGTCCAAGATTCTTCATCCCAAGGCTCGCCCGTTGAGCCTAAAACTCGAAGCGAATCGAGTTTGTACTTTTGAAGCCATTCATCTCCTGCTTTTTTAAGCACACGAACGGCTGTAGGAGAAATTCCCAAGTGCGTGATCTGATAGTGATCGATAATCCTCCAAAGGCGATCAGGTTCGGGATAGTCCGGCACGCCTTCGTAGAGCATCACGGTTGCGCCAAATTGCAGGACGCCGAAAAGCTCCCAGGGTCCCATCATCCATCCGATATCCGTATACCAAAAAAAACGGCTATTCGATTGCACGTCGAAGGCATACCGAAGTTCTTTTCCCGTTGTCGCTAGAACTCCAAAGGGAGTGTGAACACACGCTTTGGGTTTTCCGGTCGTGCCAGACGTGTAGAGCAGTAGACATTCTGATTCCGAAGCTCGGGGAATGGACGGCAGAATCCTTTGATCGAGGTGACCCTTTAAAAAATCTTCGCGTTTTAAGGAAAAAACTTTTTGAATACTGGGCACTCTTGGCAAGATTTCATCGACAACGGCTCTTACATTGACTTCTTTTCCTCGACGATAAGTCTGGTTCTGAAGAAATAAAAATTTCACGCTCGCGTCGTTGAGGCGGCTTTCGATGGCCTCGGCGCCAAAACCGGAAAAGATGGGGATGACCGTGAGGCCGGCTCGCAATATTCCAAAAAATGCAGCGGTCATTTCCAGACTCATTGGCATTAAAAGAGCGGCACGATCGCCTGTTTTTGCGCCAGCTCGCTGTAATTCTGCCGCTATAAAGCTCGATTCGCGCGCGAGTTCCTCGAAGGTCCAAGAGTGCGCCTGTTCTAATCCGTCTCCTTCAAAGAGAAGCGCAATCTTCTCAGGCGTGTTTCTCGCGTGACGGTCGATACAATTTTCGACAATCGAGATTTTTCCTCCTGCGGCCCACTTTGGCCAAGGGAGAGAACTCGTAAGAATTTTATCGAAGGGTTTTGAAAATTTGAGGTCGATGTCGGAAAGAATATGGTTCCAAAAATCCTCTACATTATTTTGCGACCACGCGAGGAGCTCTTCGTAGTTCTTAAATCCTTTTCGTTGGATGAGTTTCTGCAAATGACAGTTGCGAATCCAAGGTGCATGAGGGGTGTATGTCGCGGGCATATGACACTGAACGATACCAGAATTTATGTGAACTTGTCTGAAAATCTGGCCGAAGCGGAGAAGGGTCCGTTACACTTGTTTCATGAGTCGAGAAATGGCATTGCACCTCTCACTTTTTTGCATGCTGTCCATTGGATTTCTGGCAGGGGGCATTTCTATCTTCGCCTTTTCCTATCCGCGAGCTTTCGTACGCTGGGCATCGCCTGTCTATTGGTTGAGTCGCAAAATTTTTTCTCGCTCAAAAGAAACTGAGCTCCAACTCTTCGATCGACTTGTCGCGATCGTCCTCGGCTCTTTTTCGCTCTTCCTTGCCTCATTGGTGTGCTTCGTCTTAGGAGCCTGGTTCACGATGGCTTTTTTTGGCTTTTGGGGGTCGCCCTTATCTCGATGGATGGGCCCTTAGGTCTTAAAGTTTAAGATAACGCAGTGCGACATATCTCGTGATTTTTCGCCCCTTCTCGGCTAAGCAAAAGAAATAATCGAAGGGGGAATCATGCAATCTAATTCGTGGATCAAGCGAGCTCTAGGACTTGGGCTTTTAACTTTTTTAAGCGTTCCGAGCATTCATTCTAAGGAACTCGATGTTCGAGTAGAGTTGCTTTATCCCCAAACTGGAAACTTTCTAAAAGGCCACGTCGTCGTCGTTGGAGACAAGTTAGTGACGGCGATGAGTTCTCAAGGGAAGGTCGCGATCTACTCGCTTTCCAATCTCAAAGAACCCCTCAAGGAAATCCCGACCAAGGGAGAGAATCTGAATCTCGTGGTGCATCCTAGCGGATGGGTCGCGGCGTGCACGGAGAAGGGGTACAAAATTCATATCATCGATGCGAACAATCCTACGGATCCCGAGCGCCAGTTCGAAATCGATTTCGATAATGGAAATTACGACACCGAAAATTATATCAGCTGCTCGGGGTTGGCCTTACAGGTTGTGAATAAAGATTATCCTTATGTGCTTGTCGGAAGCGTTGCAGACCGCCGAATTATTTTGATGGAATCCGATGGAGATATCGCGATGAGGTACGCCCNNCCCTTGCGAATGACGTGGCCTTTGCCGTCGTGAATGCCGGCACGCCGTACGATAGTTTTCCCTATGCCATTAATCTCGCAACGGGCGATTCGGTCATAGGAGATCGGCTGGGAGCCAATGCCAGATTCGGGGGGCAGCTGACTTCCGGTTACTCGTATACTTTGTTTGAGGATGTACAAAGTCGATCTGTCTTTTACGTGAAACCTTTTCACAAAATGCTTCATCGTTTTTCAACTGAAAATCCGGATCTCGCGACTTCTCAGCAATTACCAGTGAGCAATGACTTTGCATTGGCAGTAAATCGCTACGGCAAATGCATTGCAGTTTTGGGTACGACCACCCCAGAGATACCGGATCTGGCGCCGGCGCAGTGGGTTATTTATCGATCGGAGACGAGAGAGGAATGGAAAGAAATTCGTAAGACGTCCTTTTTTCTGCACAAAGAATTGGAGGGCGCTCAGCGCCAGGCGATCGACAGTCTAGGGAATATTTATGTGGCAGGCTGGAATGGAATTTCGAAAGTTTCTGGCCTATTCGAAGGACTCGATTGTCAGCCGTGACAACACCTTGCGCCTAAACTGACGCATTCTCTCCATTCTCTCTACTCCCGTATTCTAAGAGGCGGGGGTAATTCATGGAGGATTTATCGGCCTACGTTCTTTCGCTTGGGATCTCGTTGAGCGGTTCGTTCGGCCTTACGACGAGCGATGACATTGAGCCTGGCATGTGCCTCAAACTATCTGACATTCAAGGAATCGTTGGGGCGAGAAGTTCAGATCTCTACTGGACCGGAGAATGCGGTGTAAATTACGCCCTTGCAGGCGACATTCTCGAACCAGCCGTCTGCTCTATGGAGACGATGACGGGTCAGTGGGTGCGGGACGTAAAGGAGCATCCTAAGTTCGGATTCTTTTTTCCAAAGCCAGTGCCCTGTTTTTCCTCTGTGACGGGAAGTCTTCTGGAGCATTTCACGTACGAAAAAATTATCGAAGATGACCTATGCGGAATCGAGGATTATTTCGCGAGCGTCCGTCAGACAGAACTTTATGTGACAAAAAAATATAAAGTGGGGCAGGGAGAAATGTATCTTCCCGATCCCCTCATTGTGAAACGACAGGAATTCGTTTGGCAACCGGGCGTGGGAGCCGTGGAGGATCTTTGTACAAAAGCTACGCTTACGATGAGTTACGAGGGCCTTGGAA
>DDSI01000073.1 GCA_002343335.1 Bacteriovoracaceae bacterium UBA2394 | reverse complement strand
TTTTTAGACCCTGCGTTTTCATACCATTTCCGAATGCCACGGATGATCATCAATACAAAAATGCAATCGCCGTACAAAAGACGAATTGGGTTTTGAGGGAAGAAAATTTAAATTGGGCCAGCTTTGAGCCTCTTTTGCGATCGTCGAGTCCGTCTATTCCCTCGCAGTCCTCGTCGATTTCTACCCGCGCCGAGTGGAAAGAAATCCTTCGTCCATTGTTAAAATTTCCGTTATGAACAAGGCTTCATGACGAAGCTCTTTTGGGGGTCAAAGCCCTCTATTTATTTGATTGGGATCGGTGGAAGCGGAATGAGCGGCATCGCGGAGGTTTTGCTCGCTACGGATTTTGCCGTGAGCGGCTCGGATCTGGCTCAGTCGCCCACCTTAGAACGTTTAGAGGCGCTGGGTGCAAAAATTTTCATCGGCCATCGAGCGGAGCAAGTGCGAGGGGCGACGTGTGTGGTGGTGTCGACTGCCGTTCATGCGGATAATCCCGAGTGCATGGAAGCGCAGCGGTTGAATATCCCCATCATCCCGCGCGCGGAAATGTTGGCTGAGCTCATGCGTTTGAAAATGGGAATTGCAGTGGCTGGTTCGCATGGAAAGACGACGACGACGTCCATGCTCGGGCAATTTTTACAAGCCATGGATCCGACGGTGGTGGTCGGAGGTCGGCTTCAGCATTGGAATGCGTCGAGCATCGTGGGCCGAGGAAGGGCATTTGTAATCGAGGCGGATGAAAGCGATCGTTCTTTTTTGAAATTTTCTCCTGTCTATTCGGTCGTCACCAATATTGATCGTGAGCACATGGATACCTATTCAGATCTTGGGGATATTGAGCGAACGTTTCTCACCTTTTTAAATAAAACTGCTTTTTTTGGAATGAACTGGATTTGTGCGGATTGTCCTCAACTACGAAAGCTTATGCCCGAAGTGACGAAACCTACCCGCACCTACGGGTTTCATCCCGACGCGGATCTTCGCATCCGCACTTTTGATTTTCGCGACGGAAGATCCTTTTTTGAACTCGAAGAAAAGGGGAAATCAATCGGACCTTTTGAGTTGAGTGTGCCGGGAAAGCATAATATTCAAAATGCCACGGCAGCGATTGGTCTCTCGTTGGCACTCGGCATGAGCGTGAAGGAGCTGAAGGAACGTACGCAGAGTTTTGTTCCCGCGGATCGGCGATTGCAGCTGCACGCAGAGAATGCAACGACGGTCATCATCGAAGACTACGGGCATCATCCCACGGAAATTCGCGGCACTCTTGAGGCCGTGCGCGTGCTCTATCCGAAAGATCATCTGAGAGTGATCTTTCAACCGCATCGATACTCTCGAACAAAAGCTTTACTGCACGAATTTGCGCCGTCCTTTTCCGGTCTCTGCAACGATCTTTGGATCTTGCCCGTGTACGCCGCACATGAAGCTCCGATTCCCGGAGCAGATTCCGAAGCCCTTCGAGCGACTTTCAACACAAACTCGTCCACGCCAAGCGAAGTGCGCTCGCTCGATCACGTTCCGATGGCCGCTGAAATTTTTTCGACAAAGAAAAAGGACGCGCGAGAGATTATTTTAATTCTTGGAGCGGGCCCTCTCACTTCACTCGCTCATCAGCTGGCGGAGTGTGTGCGTCTCGAGGAAGAAAATCGAATTGACGAGCTGCGCCATCATCAAGGTTGAGATGGCGAGACGTGTGCGCACGATGCGCTGAAAAGATTGACGCTCTCATTTAGCGCAGTCAGACTTTTAATGTGGGGGGAAAAAGAGCGGGTTTTTTCCGCTTTTTGACGAGATCAAAGACGTCTCAGGCGTCCACGCGGCCTTCTTCTTCCGAGAATGAAGGCTGGCGTGGCATTCATTTCGTCGTGGTGTCGGCGATCATCACGGTGGGGCTCATTGGAGCGGTCTACGCTTCAAAACTCATCCTTCCGGATGTTCATCGATCGACGGTCGCGCAATTGCAGAAGCTTCAGGCTTGGGTGTCCTCTTGGAATGGCATACGGCTCTCTTCGATCGATTTGGAAGTCGTCCGAGAGAGTGAGACTTCGGCGGCAGCGGTAGCTCCCTTTGAAGCGGCTGCGGGGAAATCTAGAAAAACTCTCGAGAAGTATCTCGGGCAACCATTTTGGCTGCTTAACTTGTCGGACATTCGCGATCGCTTGCTCGATGAAGGATGGGCTAAAGTGGTTTACGTTCGAAGGGCATTTCCAAACTCATTGAAAATTCAAATTGTGCCACGAACTCCTGCGTTCTTGGTGCGAGGCGCTCAGCACTGGGTGGTAACGGATGAACAGGGATCTGCCATTTTAGTCGTGAAGCAAATTCCGGGGACTTGGACTCATCTTCCGAGTGTGTTTGGTTTAGAGGAAACTTTTGCATTTGGTCAAAATCCACGCGATCTGAATCGACAACTCGCTGGGGAGAGAGAGTTATTTGAAGATTTAAATCGACTCATGAGCGATGTGAAAAATCGTCTTCAACTCGACCCCGTTTCTATTCGTTTGGAGAGAGATGCAGGGCCCGCGACGTGGCTCTACCATGTGAACTTTTCGAGTTTCGTGACGATTTTACGGATGCAAGATTGGGAGCATCGGCTTCCTCATCTGCAGTTTGTTCTTTCAGATTTGAAAATGAAAGACGTCACATTCACAAGAGTGATGGGACAATTTGAGGGGCGATGGTTTGTGGATGCAGCTCCTCAAAAAAAGGTGACCAAAATTTAGAAGAAGCGAGATAGCGAGGGGAATTTCGTGGCAAAACATTATCCAACCGTAGCTGGCGTCGACTTTGGGAGCTCCAAGGTGGTGGTCTTACTTTGCGAGATGACGCCCGATGGCTTGGAAGTCGTTGGATTCGGTGAGGCAGAATCGAGCGGTGTGCGTAAGGGAGTGATCGTGAATATCGATTCCACGGTGATCGCGCTCACTCAGGCGCTCGAGGAAGCAAAGCGCGGCAGCGCTCGGCAGATCGACTACCTTGTGGCAGGAGTGACCGGCTCACACATTCAAACCATGACCAGTCAGGGCATGGTTCCCATTCGAGATCAGGAAGTGAAGACGACGGATGTTCAGCGCGTGATTGAAGCGGCTTCGGCTGTGAATATCCCTCTCGATCGTGAAGTCATTCAAGCCTTGCCTTTGGAATTTATAATCGATGGGCAAGATGGAATCCAAGAGCCACTCTCGATGTATGGAAAACGTCTTGAAGTGAATTTACTATTAATTACGGGAGCCATCACTCCGTTAGAAAATATTCGTCGTTGCTTGCAAAAAGTCGGGTTAAAGGCGCATCATTTTATTTCATCTGCGCTAGCCTCTGCTCGTTCAACCACCACGCCGGAGGAGCGTGAGGCTGGCGTATGTGTTCTCGACATTGGCGCAGCATCGACCGATCTAGCGGTGTTCCAAGACGGAGCGGTCAGATTCATCCGCACGCTCCCCATGGGTGGCATGCATCTTACGAATGATCTCGCTGTCGGACTAAAAACCACACTCAACGAAGCGCAAAAATTAAAACATGCGTACGGGGCGGCCGTGGATCTTATTGAAGAGGAAATTTCAATTCCTGGTTTAAGTGAATCAGGGCCTCGAACGATCTCTCGACGCATGCTTTCGCAGATTTTGCAGCCGCGCATGGATGAAATTTTAATGATGTGCAAATCTGAACTTTCCAAGGAGGGCGTGGATGAAGCTCTTCCCTCCGGCATTGTGATCACGGGAGGGGCGGGCCACCTGAAAGGCATTTTGTCTTCGGCCGAACGAGTGTTTCGATTGCCGGTGCGTGTGGGCCGCCCGGGCGGGCTTGGTGGAATGAGCGATATGGTGACAAGTCCATCTTACGCGACGGCAGTGGGATTGATGGAGCTCGGCTACGAAATCAGCGACGAGCTACAGTTTTTCGCAAACCTCTTTGAGAAGAAGGGATTGCGCAGAGTTCAGTCACAACTAAATCGATGGTTTAAAGATTTCTTTTAATTTCGAATAATTTTTAGGGGAGGGGACAACCTATGTCAAAGAAAGTAGAACTAGTACAAGCAGACACCTTAGGCGCGAAAATCAAAGTGATTGGAGTGGGTGGCGGCGGTGGCAATGCCGTGAATACAATGATTCGAGGCGGGTTGACCGGTGTTGAATTCATTACGGCCAATACGGACGCGCAGGCATTGAAGGCCAATCTTGCGTCCACAAAATTGCAATTGGGCACGGCCCTCACGAAGGGACTTGGTGCCGGTGCCAATCCGGAAGTGGCGCGCGAAGCGGCGATGGCCGATACGCAGATGATTTCAGAATTGCTGGATGGGTCCGACATGGTGTTTATCACTTGCGGTCTTGGCGGCGGCACGGGGACGGGCGCCGGACCTGTCATCGCACAAATCGCCAAATCGATGGGCATCCTCACGGTAGGCGTTGTCACAAAACCCTTTCAATTCGAAGGGAAGCGACGTCGACGTCAGGCCGACGAGGGACTAACGCAGATGAAGGAATCGGTCGACACCTTGATCACGATTCCGAATCAGCGACTGATGACATTGGCCACCGAACAGATGACGTTTTTGGATGCTTTCCAAAAAGTCGATGAAGTTCTTCTTTCGGCAGTGAAAGGAATCTCAGATCTCATTAACGTGCATGGAATGGTGAACGTCGATTTCGCTGACGTGCGAACGGTCATGAGCGAAATGGGAATGGCGCTTATGGGGACAGGTGAAGCTCGAGGCGATTCTCGCGCAGTGATAGCCGCTCAAAATGCGATCAACTCTCCGCTTTTGGAAGATGTGTCGATCGACGGTGCGACCGGAATTTTGATCAACATCACGGGAACATCCAGCATGACCCTTTATGAAGTGAATGCGGCTGCAACTTTGATTCAAGAATCCGCTCATGAAGACGCAAATATTATCTTCGGATCCGTGATTGATGACTCACTCGGCGATAAGATTCGCGTAACAGTCATTGCGACGGGCTTTCATAAAGGCGCCGATCGCGACACGAACATTTCGCATACGACGACTCAGGCGATGCATCCGCAACGGCAGGTGCTTGGAAGCCCGACCGCTCCGGCTGGCGCTTCCACTCGCAACTTGTCGACCCCTGTGAATCAAAGCACGGGCGCGGGTCAGCAAGATGTGAGTCCAGCATTCGGCCAAGGAACGGCCAATCGGATGAATGCCCCTCGTAAGGGTATTCCACTTTTTGAAGACGATAGCTTCGAAGTGCCCACCTTCCTGCGTAAACAACCCGATTAATTTATTCGTGGGCGTCCCGGGGTCCTAAACAGCCAAAAGGACCCGGGTACGCCCACGAATAAATAACTGAAAAATAGAGGTGGCGGTGGCTTGTGCGGCTTTCCGCCTTTTGCTAGATAGCTTTTCGTTCTTTGGGAACGCCTCCTTGCTTCCAAAGGTTTCAATCTCAGGAAACAGAAAGGCCTATGCATATGAAAATTATTTTTGCTCTTTTACTTACCGCTGCACTCCCGATGTTCTCGGTAGACAATGGCCCCGCTCCTTTAAATGGAAAGGTCCATTCGGATTCGCTTGCGGGCACTCGCGGTGGCAGCCCGGAACTCAATGGCGCTGGTGATCGTAGCCCCGTTCTAGCTCACTCTGCTCAAGATCATTCCCAGTGCTAATTGCACTGATCGTGTCGGCAGAGAAATTGGATCTAAAAAGGAAAAGGAGACTTTAAAAGGTCTCCTTTTTTTTTGGGCCTCTCTTGTTGGGCCTCTTTCTTCGAGCGGGCAGGTGCGCAAAAATCTAAACTTAGTTCTTCGCCCGGGTGGCTTTCCAAACCTCAGAAGGCTTGAAAGTCCAAGTCATCACAAATGCCGCCAAAAAGGCCTGCACCGACGCCACCAAAAACCATCGCCAGACGAGTCCAGTCGAATAAGGAGCGGTCGCCCAGAGTCCAATTTGCTCTGGTACCTTTGCGACCAGCAAAATGGCTAGGCCGTAGCGAAAGGCCTGGATCCACTGATTATCTTTAGAAATCCCCTTGGAATAAATCCAAACGAATGCCCAGGCGTAGATCGCAGTTCCAAACCAGAGCCAGGGCATCATTCCTTGCATCTCTTCCTGCGTTCTCCAAAGCTGAGGCGTTTCCGCGTACCAAGGTTGGAGCCAAACTCCGTGAAATAGCCAATCGGTTACGGCGATGACCGCCCATACAGCTACGACGGACCACCAAAAGCGCTTTCTAGACATAAAATAAATCCTCTCTTCTTTAAATACTCCGTGGAGTGCTAATACGCTGACGTGCGAGCGCGTCTGAAGTCAACGGTTCAAACTCTTTCAACCCATGGAAAGTTGGGCTCTCACCGCATCGTTGAAGACGGAACGCGGACTAAATCTTGGCGCGGCCGCCTCAAAATTTGCCTCATTTATCCGCACACTTATTACGTGGGCATGAGCAACTTAGGCTTCCAGCAGATCTATGGCCTTTGGAATGACATGGATGAAGTCGTATGCGAGCGCGCGTTTTTGCCTGAGGCCGGTGGAGAAATTCGCAGCTTTGAAAGTGATCGGCCACTGCGAGATTTTGATGTTCTCGCCTTCACCCTCAGCTTTGAAAATGATGCCATCCACGTGCTTCGGATTTTAAAAAATGCAGGCCTGGCATTGAGGAGTGCAGATCGCAGCGACGACGACCCATTGGTCATTATGGGGGGAGCAGCTCCTTCAATGAATCCGTGCCCCATGGAACGTTTTGTCGATCTCTTTGCATTCGGCGACGGCGAAGATTTAGTATTTGAAATTGCGCGGACCCTACGAGCGTCTCCCTTTTTGCGGCATCATCGGGAGCGTCAGCTAGAAGCTTTGCTTGAAATTCCAGGGACATTTGCGCCGTCATTGCAAGGCGATTATCCGGAAAGGCCTGTTCCGCGTCGAACGATTAAATTTCTGAATAGCTATCTTACGAAAACCGAAATCGTCACGTCGCATACCGAATTTTCTGACCTCTACACCGTCGAGGTGTCGCGGGGTTGCCCACAGCGCTGTCGGTTCTGTTCAGTGAGTTATACGGAAGCGAGCACGCGATTTCGACGTCTGAGCTTTTTGCGTTCCGCCTTCGATGAAGGCATTGAGCGTGTGGGACGAATTGGATTACTGGGCGCGGCGCTTTCGGATCATCCGGAGCTTCTCGATATGTGCGCTTACATTGTGGACAAGGGCGGTGAAATCTCGCTTTCGTCGCTTCGCGTGGAAGCGATCAATAAAAAACTTGTCGAACTTCTCGTCTATTCGAAACAGCGCACGCTCACGCTCGCACTCGAAACGGCTAGCCCGCGCCTTCAAGAAATCATTCATAAAAAGACGAGCGAAGATTCGGTGAATCACGTTGTTGAAACCGCTCTCCTTAGCGGCGTGAAAAATCTAAAATTCTATTTTATCATCGGCCTACCGACCGAGACGCGTGAAGACGTGCTTTACCTCGCTCAATGGGTCAAACGTATTCACGAAACATTTGTAAAAGTCAGTAAAGCCCGGGGCCAAATTGGAACGCTCTCCGTGAGTTTGAATCCGTGGATCCCCAAACCCACCACTCCTTTTGAGTCTTGCGCTCATGTGCGAGCGGAGGAACTTCAGGCTCGGTTTGAAATTCTGATGCGCGAAGTGGAAGGACTCAAGCATCTTCATATTAATCACGAAGGCTGGGATACCGCTCAGCTGCAGTCGCTCCTCAGTGTTGGGGGGCCAGAGACTGCTGAGTTTCTGATCGATTGCCACGAAGCGGGCGATGACTGGCGCTCTGCGCTCGCGCGCCATTCAGAGATGGTTGAAAATACAGTTTATCGCGCAAAGTCTGTAGGGGAGCGCTTACCGTGGAGTTTTATTACCCGTTAGCGACGACGAAGGTTCCGGAAGCTCCTGGTAGGTTGCCATCGACGCTTGCACAAAAAGTTCCATTTCTTCGATCGTATCGTCTCCCATAAACAGAATGGGAATACGCTCAAGGTGATATTTTGGATAAAAATGATCGATCTCCTTTAGAAGTTTCAACTCTCGCTCTTGCAGCATCCGGATTTCGCGATGAAAGCTCGACTCGCCTTCGGGCAAAACAAGTCCGTGGGCAGAGCGATTCACGAAGAATGTAGGAGAAATCTTGTCCGCAAAAATGTGAGCCGTGGATTCCAAAAAAATTCGACTGGATTCGGGAGTGACTACAAAGTCGTGATTCGAATTTTCAGAAAAGACGAGTTTTTCGAGCGTTTGAGCAGCCGATTTAAATCGTTCATGGTGCTCGGAAAGCCATTCGATAAATTCAAAGACCTGAGCCGACGCCGTCTTTCCAACAAACACGCGCGTGAAATCAAAGATTTTCTTCACGGTCGTTTGTACCCAAGGCATCGAGGTCGACTTCATTGCTAATTGCACAAGAGCCTTTTCGAAAAAATCACGCAGGTTTGTCATAGATCGATGCAGTCCTTCTGCATCTTGAAAAGGAGGTGTATCGACGATGATATGTTGATAGCGACCTCGAGAAACTTCATCGGCTAACTGCAGGAGGCTTAAGTAATCTCGAAATTCCTGCATCCCCCTCACCATTTGCTCAAAAAACACACGCACCCGAGGGCTGGCGGGCTTCCGCTTCTCCAACTGTTCAAAGACTTTCCAAACGTCTACGCGTCTTACATGAAAGGTCTGTTTCGCCAGGGTCACTTCGACGGCATTACTATCCTTTTCCGGGCTGGCATGGGGCAGTCCTAGGAGATCCAACACTCGAAGCGATGGATCTAGCGTCATCAATAGCGTAGTTTGCTGAGCGTTCGTCGACTCAAAAGCTCGCCGCACACTCACGTGCGATTTTCCTACGCCTCCCGGCCCCCAAATGAAAGTCACTCGAGTCATGACGGACTCGCCTTCGACAGTGCCCTATCTCCAAAGGCGATCACTTTCTCAAAAGGACGATTGAAATCTTGAGCGCGCTGTTGTTCGCGCTTTGGGCGTTCTTCTGCCAATAATTTCAAATTGGGCGGCAGAGCGAGAGTGGTTTCCGGTTTTAAATGGAGGCGATTTAAGATGCGCCGTATTTTCAAATGCGGATAAAGCTTTAACACGCCCTCTTCGATTTGCTTCATCTCCTCGAGAGCGGAATGTTCCGGCAAAGCGACGATAACAATTTCAATCGATTCAGCCGAATCCAAATACTTGTGCGCGCGATCGGCGAGCGCCTTCAACGTGCCGCCATCAAAAATATTTCGAGCGGCATGAATGGCCTGAAAGTAAGCGAGAAAGTGACCCGTCGCTGGTGCATCCACCACGAGGGGTTGCTCTTCGGCGAGTTCTAGCCATTTGGAAAATGTCAGTAACTCCTGGAGATTAGGCGCCAGTTGCAAAAGAGAATGAAATAGGGGCGCCTTCATGAGCCATTTCGCCAGAGGAGGAAATTTTAAAGCCGAAGCTAAGAAGTCTTCATAAAGGTCCGAGCGCTCAAATCGAAGGATAGGTTTCGGCTTCAGACCCAAATTCTGGGCTTCTTCCTGAAGTCCGGGAGCTGTTTCTGTGAGGCAGGCGCGGGAATCGGCTTCTGCCAGCAAAAGACTCGTGCGTGTTTTTCCGACGCCTCCTTTTCCCGTGACGAGCGTGAGCGTATTCACAACTCCGCATCTCCAAATTGGTCCAGGATGGCATGAAGTGTCTTTGAATGCATGAGGACGGCATAATGTCCTACCGGCGTGACTGAAAGTTTGGCTTTCGTGTCACCCCAAATGGTTTCGGGGTAGCAGATAACGTCGTGAGTTCCAGCGATGAGAAGGTCTGGTGGGCGCTCGGTGTACGGCGCAGTATGGTAGACCGATCGAAAGCGAGGGGTCGAAAGAAGTCGTTGAGTCTTTGAGGGCAGGGCTGCTCCTGAAATACAAACCCATTGCAAGCAATGTCCTCCGGTTCGAGAGGAATTGAGGACCCGAGATACGATGGGCCGACTGGATCCAAAGCTAATCAGTCGAAAATATTTCGAGCGTGTTTTTTTTAAGCAGGTCGTGATGAACTGTTGAAGATCATCTTCCAACAAACTCGAACGATACAAGAAAGGGCGAAAGGAGAACGGCCAAATGGAAGAATAAAATTTTGCTTTCAGTCTCCATTTGAGCGACCGAAAAATGGAAGCTCCAGAATGCAGGGAAGGGACCAAAATGATAGGAATCTGACGCGCTGCCCCTGCCATATGGAGATCCTTAATTTCAGATTCAATCGGCGGCGCTTCATGGTGGATTTTGAGCGAGCGAATGCTTCCGGCGAGCAATAAAATATACGAACCCCATTCAATCGCAGCGGTGGAAAGAATTTCCGAAAGACTTATATCTCGATCGTCCTGATCCTGGGCCCATGCCCAAGTCATCAATATGACAACGAAAAAGATGCAGAGAAGAGCGAGAATGAAAATGCCTATCAACATCTGAAGAATTGTGAGGGAAATCACGGCCACGTCGGAGCTCAGAATACGGCCCCCGCCTGCCCACCTCAAGGGTTTTCCATTAGACTAAAACGTGGGGGAGCCGTGGAAGAAATTGCGTCAAATGCCCAAAGTGTCGGGCAAAAAAACGCCGTAGAAATTTTCATCAATGCTCTCGAGAAGTCCGCCCGAGCGGCTCGCGTCTACGCCTATGCATCCGGCCAGGGAATTCTAGAAAGCGTCTATGAAAACACGCTCGGAGCGCTTCAACGCGCCCTCCTCGAGCAGGACGATATCGAAATTCAGATCAAGCCTTTCGAAATGATCTTTGAACGAAAGGTTGTGTATTCCAACAAAGAGAAGAAAACGTCCCTTAGTTTTGCACTCTATCAAGACGGGATCCGAATGTTGGCATTTAAGCGAGGACTTGATCGTGAGGAGCTCCTAAGATTCATTTCCCTTTTGGCGACCGATTTTTCAAAGGCAGAGATGCTCGATCAAGATCTCTATTGCCTCTTTTTGGAAATGGGATTTTCCCACGTGGATCTGACTGGTTCAGATATTCTCGGTGACATCNNTCGAACGAGAAGACCCGAAGTTGAAGGAGCAAATAGAGTCATTTGTCGCGCGAGTGGGCCAGGCCTCATTTCCTCCCGCTCCTAATAATCCAAGAAAATTGCGATCCGATGATCTCAAAGTTTTAGAAGAATTTCGTCTCAATCCCGCTCAGTTCACGCGCAGTGATGAGGAAGTGGCCCGAGTGATTCAAGGAATTGCCATCGGCCGTGAGACCAAGGGCCATGAGCAGGAGACTTTAGAGAGACTTCTGGCCATGGGATTTCATTTTCTGCTCACAGAGAAAGATGGGGAGCAACTCTCTGTTGGTCGCGATTTAGTCGTCAAAGTCTCTCACATGATATTGGTTTCCGGTTCGCTACCTCTTTTTGAAGCTGTCCTTCAAAAGCTTTATCAAATGCAAAAAGATCGCATGGATCAGGCGGGAGAGATTCAGAAAATTATCGATCAGATTTTCCATGTCGACCAATTGCCGATCTTTAATCAGCTCCTAAAGTCCCCGGAGCATCAGAAGATGGTGACAAAACTTTTGATGCTATCCAACTCGGGAGGAGTAAAGCTGCTCATTCAACTTCTTGGGGAGCATCCTTGGCTCCACCGGGTGGTCGGCGATTTTCTTTTGAAGCATCTCTCAAATCACATGGTTTGGCTCATTCAAGAAGCGGAGAGTAAGCCGGAACATCCTTCTTGGGAGTATCTGATCAATATCCTGGCCTCGAAACCCACTCACCACTTTCAAAAGTTTTTGGAAGTCCATTTGAAGTCCGCCGCACCGACTGTGCGAATCAAAGTGCTCAAGCAGTTGGCTCAAATCGGTACTTCTGAAGCGCTTCATATTTTTGATCGACTACTCAAGTCTGAGAAGGATGAAGAGCGCATGCAAGTCTACGATGTTTTAGGCGCTGCTCAATCCAAAAATGCCTTGAAGTTTTTGAAGGTGAGAATGGATTCGAAAGAATTTCAATCCTCCGCGACCGCAGAAGAGAGAGAAGCCATGTATCGCTGTCTCTTTACCATTGGAGCTGAAGCTGCCTGGCCGTGGTGTGAAAGTATGTGGATGCAACCAGGGGAGGGTCTATTCAAAAAGAAGGCCGAAACCGAGCGCCGAATGCTGTTACTAAAGGCCGTGGTTCGCTCTCATCCGGAGTGGATTGAGCGGCTTCTGCAGAAGACACCGCTCGAATCCCTAGCGCCTGAACTGCGCGATACGATCCATCGAATGAAACATCGCATCTCTACAGGAGGACCTTCAAAGTGAGCGATATTTCCAACACCGGTTCTTCGGCACCCTCTCCAATTGTCGGCGAAGCCACCCCAGAACAGCTCGAGAACTTGCGCCGTGATTTTTTGAACGCGTCCTTCTGGCTCTTGAAGGGATTGAGCATGCATGACATTAAGAATGTTGCGCTTCAAAAGCCGCTGGAAGCATTCATGCGTGCTTATGAATCGTTACGGCCCTATTCTAAAGATTCCGGAAAGGTCGAAATTCGCTACCAGGACAATGTGATTCAGATCAATCACACGAAAGTGCTCCAGCACTTTACGATTGTAGAGGCGCTTAAGTTTATGACCGATAGCCTCGAAACCGCCATGTTTGAATCGATTTGCTTTTCGGCGGATTTATCCGCCGACACCATAGGAGGGTTCTTCTCAAAGTGGGCGCTACACAATTCCGTCAATTCGAAACCAAAAGCGTTTTCACAAAACATCGAAGGAATAGAGTTTACTCTTCAGGATCCTGAAAAATCCAATTTGCGTCTAAAGAGCCGACAACTTCTTTTGAGTCCGCTCTATGCGCTCAAACATTATTCCCTCCTAAAAAATCATGCCGCAGATTTTTTAAGGGCGCTTACAAAAAATTCCGAACTGATTTCCCAGCGAAGGATTCGACGAGAATTGGTCGAACTCGCCGAAATCCTAAAAGTCTCCCCCTATCAAATTGCGGCTCTTAGTTTGATTCGCGATGAAGGGGATGGAGGAGATCCTGCATTCCATGCAGCGGTCAATCAATCTGTCGCAACCTGCTTGCTTTCGATGGCCCTTGCAAAGGAATTGCAATTTTCCATTCGCGATCAGATCAACTTAGGAATGGTCGGTCTGATGTATAACGTCGGACTTCTCGGCGAAGTGAGCGAAACCGTGAATAAAAAAGATGCACTCACGCCGGTGGAGTATAAACGCATTCTCGATGCGCAGGCGTCGGGAGTCTACAAACTCATTCAAGTGCAAGGGTCTTCTCGCCCCGTGCTTGAGCGCTTGCTTGCCATTTTTGAATATTCAAAAGGCGCAAATGCAAAATCGGTTTCATTAAATTTGGATGCTCGAATACTTCGATTAGTAAGTCAGTATGTAGCCCTGACGAGTGAACGACCCTTTCGCGATGCTTACACGCCGGCCGAGGCAGTGCGTTTGCTCGGCAGCAAAGCAGCTTCTAATGTTCAAGGCGCTGAGCTCGATCCTCTTCTCTATTATCTCTTCGTGAGATTTCTAGGAGTCATCCCGATGGGCTCACTTTGTTTGCTCTCTAGCGGAGAGCGAGGAATTCTTTTCCGCCCTTCGGGAGAAAAATTGGGAACGCCTCTCATTAAAATCTTGTCCGTCGATCCTAAAGTGCGAGCGCGATTGGTCGATCTAGCCAATGAGCCCAATTTAAAGGTCTCTAAAATTCTCGATCCTAAGCGAGAAGGCGTTAACGTTGCGCACTATTTCTTTGAATAATTGGATGTAGAACTTAACTTCGTGGATCGTTGGCTTTGCCCGGACGATAAGGCCGGATCGTGTATGCCAGATCCTTCTGAACACTTTGCACGGTCGAGCTGCCGCACGTGAAGTGGACCAAATTTTGAGCAGCTCCAGACGGCTTCTGAGATCGGCACAAACTTAAAAATCCTAGTTTTGAGGAATTGGATAGCAAGTGACCTGGTAGAGCGATTTCCTTTTCAGCGGGAACCCTCGATCTCAATCGCAGAGACGAGGCGCTAAATAAATTTTGAACTTTTACTGACATGACAATGCGTTGAGGCCGCGAGTAGACGCGGAGAATATTCGACTGAGCTTCCATCACGATGACTTCTTGGCACTGCTCATAAAGTCCGTAGCGATTACTATTTTTGCAATAGAGCGTAATTTCCTCTGCATGGAGAGAGGACGAAATCATTAAACCCGCTCCAGAAGCGAGAAGGAGAGCGATAATCCTTAGGAAGCTTGATCGCATCGTTATCTTAGAAAATGCAATATATATGCCACGATAGGATCGTGTTTCCGACGGTTTATAGGGATTTCATGGGCTCTCTGCTAGGCGATATTTGTCCCATGAACGCCCTTTCGTGGACAGCTTCTTGCCGAGACAATTTTTGCGGGGGCTGGATTCGTTGGAAAAATGAATTTCAAGGTGCCTCGGGCATGCTTTCTGCACTTGTTCTAAGGGTTAATTTAGAAGCACGACTTGCAACGAAGGTTCACGTGAGGAAGTGGAGAAATATGCCTACAATTACGATTCAAGATCGACGGGAGTTCGAACGTTATCATATCGATCAAAATGCGCAGGTCAGACTTAGTTTTCCGCCTCGGCGAAGTTCTGAACAATTGACAAGCCTTGGCATGGGAGGACTCGGATTTTATTCGAAGACTCTTCGACCGGAACTCTTAAAATCTCGCACAATTCCTTGCCGACTTCATTGGAAAGACCATGCTCCCCCGGTCATCGTAAGAGGTGAGGTCGTTTATTGTGTCATCAAAGAGATCAAAGGCAGTCGTTCATTTTACTATGGGATTCGCTTTCGAGAATCTGATCGGGAGCTCGTACGTCCTTACGTCGAAATTTTGGAGGACCTTGCCAGCAACGGCAAAATCGCTGTTTTTCTCAGGTGAATTTTGCAGATGCCACTAGAATTTCAATTCCATTTTGATTGAGAATGCGAAGATCGATTTGACCGTGGCTTTGGCGTACTTCTTCCGCACGGAGGAGATCTCCCGGCCGTACGATTTCTTTAAACTTTGCTTCGTAATTCTTAAGTTTCGATAAGTCATATCCCCACATGCTAAGGGCGCGCGATCCAAGGCCCATAGAAAGCATTCCATGGGCAATAATTCCAGGAAGTCCTGCTGCTTTTGCAAAGTCCTCGTTCAGATGGATTTGATTGTGGTCCCCAGATGCTTCCGCATAGTCGCGAATTTGATCGAGAGTGATCGGTTCAAAATCAAAGATGCGCTGACTCATGGCATTTCACTTTCCGCTTTGACCAAGAGCAATGTTTTCGATCTTACCACGACAGCGCGAGAGGCATTTGCAGTGGCAACGGTTTCGAACTGCATCCAATACGTTTTGGCTCGAAACTTAACATCTTTGAGGACGGTCTCTGCGGTCCCTTCCGTGGGAACACTTAGAGGTTCTCCATATTCAAAAGCTTGAGTCGCATGAAGAAGATTTTTCCAATCCACTTTCAGATCGTTCACAATCTCAAAAACGCCAGAGAGAAAGATAGAATAAATGGTGGGCGGCAAGATTGACGTATTCCATCGAAGGGCTTTGTGAAATTTTTCAATTTGAATGTCATCGACCACCCATTTTTGGGGCCTGGCTCGAAGGGGAAATTCAGTTTTTTCTGGAATACGCACGGCGCCACTTGAGCAAAAACCTCAATGGAGCGCAACGACCTTATTGCGACCGGTTTGCTTGGCCTTATATAAAAATTCGTCTGCCGCTTTGATCAGTTCATGCATGGTCGAGTAATTATCCTCGGTGCATGTGGCAACCCCGATCGAAATGGTAGCGGGAATTTTCTTTCCTTCAAAAATGAACGGATGATTTTCTACTAACATTCTAAGTCTTTCGGAAAAAACTTTCGCTCCCGGTAACGGTGTCTCTCTTAAGAAGAAAATAATTTCCTCTCCTCCGTACCGCCCCACCGAATCTCCTCTTCGAAGAACATTTAAAATCATACCTCCGAGCTCTTTGAGAACAAGATCGCCGCCTAGGTGCCCGTAGTTGTCGTTGATTTTCTTAAAATGATCGAGGTCGCACATGATCACTGACAACGGCTTCTTAACGCGCCGGTGATAGTTAAACTCCGTTTCTAGGTGCTCTAAAAAGTGGCGCTTGGTCCATAGTCCTGTGAGCGCATCC
>DDSI01000110.1 GCA_002343335.1 Bacteriovoracaceae bacterium UBA2394 | reverse complement strand
CCTTTGGGATGTGAGATGAGCGTACTCCGCGCGAAGGAAGGACTCAAACAGACTCGTTCGCAGGCGATGTTCGGCATCGAATCGGAGCTTTTGAATGAGAATGGACTGAATATATTTCACCCATCCAATCGCTAAAATGAGAATCACATAGATAACGAGGATTCTCTCTAAACTTTGAAGACCCAATGTTGAGGAAAGATAATCTGTGATTTTGGAAAGAAAACCTTGTGACGCGTTTGCTCCCACAACCGAGAGCGAAAGGAGTGGAAGAAGAAGTAAGAATCCCGTGCCTTCCAAAAAGCCCGTTAAAAGAGTGAGCGCAAATAGGACAGCGTAGCGTCTCTTTTGATCCTTCAAAAAATATTGAATGAATTTTTTCATGAAGGCATCAATCCCACCACTCGCTTCCACAAAATGGGTGGGACTCGAGCGATTAGCCACAAATGATAAAACTTCATGGGCCTTTGTTTCGTGATCCAAGCTTCGTATCGAACGCTCTTTAAATAGAGAAAGAGATCCCAAAGTTTTCTCATAGAAACGTGGCGCCAGTAAAACACTTTCTGAGAAGGAAAAAGAGGTGTTCCTTGGCTCCGCAAATGGTGAAAGGAGTGCACACGCGATTTCATTCTACGATAAGATCCATTGGATCGAAGTTCCGAAGAATGCAAAAGAGACGAATGAGGTTGAAGAATATCCCTCGCTAAACTGAGAGCAGAACGTAATTCTTCCCATAGATTATATTTCTTTCCAATTTCGAGCGCGTAATTCAGATCACCTCGAAGTATTTTTTTGTAAAAGACGCTGAAGTCAAAGAGCCAGTCTAGCCGCTCCCAGGCGTGGGCATGACCATGCGCGCAGAGATAAGCGAAGTTCATATCATCGGAAAGGGTGGCGACGGAACGCCCCTGATAGGTAACGATCTTTTTATTCTGATCAATCAGATCCCAGTCCATTCCATAAACGAAAGGTGGGGGTTGAAGACGGAAATGCACTTCGATGCAAAGAGATTTTTTTTGGGAATGAATAAATGGAACGTCTTTTCTAAAATATTTTTGTTCGCTCGAAGCCCAGTTTTTACCGGGCATGGTTTTTAGGGCATTGAATCCTAAGTCTTCTAAAATTTCTTTGGCGGCAGCGAGTTGATCATAGGGAACCAGAAAGTCGATGTCAGAGTACATGCGAAGGGAGGGATCATCATAAAGTGACTCTGAGAGAATCGGACCTTTCAAAAGAAAGTGCTGAATTTTCCTCTCCTCAAAAATTTTAGAAACTTTTTGAAAGAGAGCTTGGAGCTCGAGCGAATGCCTTTGATGTTTTACAATTTCCTCATGAAATTCTGCCGACAGCGAATGGGGGGGCATGCTGAGTCAAGTAGCGATAGAAATGAGTGAGCACGCGATGTCGCTTGGCGATCTGAATCGTGAGCGGCACATCCAAACTGGGATCACCTAACCCCAACGAGGGCTCGCCTTTGAGACTCTCAACGATAAGATTAAATTCCCTCTGCATCCGACTCTCGCTCCTAAAGTAGCGACGAAGCCAAATGAACTCAATGGCTTAGAGGGGAGCGATTGAACCCCTTATTACTCAGCGGAAGTCGGCGGTGTCGAGGTAATCATTTCCAATTTATTGCAATTCTTCTTCGTCCTAAGAACAAAGAGGTCTCCGAAAAATCCTGGAGTGTAGGATTGCGCGAAACCGTAGAAACTAGTCGCGCTTCCCGTCCGATCTGCATAGGGCCAGTTTGTAGAACCTAGGGCAGGGGTTACAGCCAAGCCGTCAATTCCTAGGCGTTTAAAGGATTGCTGCGATCGATTCCAAGTATAAGCTTGGTAAAGATTGTCCGTATCGTTCGAGTTTAGGCGCGAGTTAGTCACGAAGGTAATCACATTTCCATCCGCGCTGATTTGTGGATAAGAGACTTCAGCGTTAGCTAGCGAAGAGGGAACGGGTATTGGAGCTCTTCCTACTAAATCAAAAAGTTTCAATTTTGCGGCACCGAGGGTTCCGCTCGATGAGTATTCGGCTTCTAACCATAGCATTACTTTTGCATTGGCGGAAATTCTAGGGTTGGTAGCGTTCACGTTCGAATTTGTCTGTGTTACAGGAGGGGCAATCTGAATTGTAATTTGATTTGAAACATCTCTCATGAAAACGGTAGAGGCCCATCGTCCTGGTGCAGGTTGGCGATTCGCGTCCAACCATGAAAATGCCACTAAATCCCCGCTATCTGGAATGCTCAAAGCGATGGAGCTCGACCATCCACCTAACGGCGCGCCATTTGGAGCATATGAAAGATAAAAGCGTTGATTATTTGATTGGTCAATCATGACTAGTCCGCCAGCAACATTCCCAGAATTTGGAAAGACGAAGCTTGGAACAATTTGCTTTGCCTTTGGCGCTTCAAAGGCGACGAAGCGCCCGTTGCCAGAAACAACGGGACCAAAGGAGCCGGGGTATCCGTTCGTAACCTGCGAGCCGTCTGGGCTAACGTTTATCCTTCGCAACTCGCCCGTAGCAAAATTTTTCTCGAAAATATCCGATTCACCATTCGTGTCACCTGCAACGAGCTTATCGGAATAACTGTAAAAATAAACTCGATCCCCATTTTCCGTAACTGAGGAAGGGTTAGATCCAATCGAGTGATTGTCTAACGTTTTGTCGGCAAGGAGAAACTCACCGGTCTCTAAGTCTCTTCGAAAAAGACCCCATTCGGAGGTGGGGAGCGAAGGTATGATTGGAATAAACTGATTGTTCGCATTGCGAGCGGAGTTTTGCGAAACAAAAAAGAAGTATCGACCCTCGCCCGCTACTCGATGGTTATCATCCGACGACGTAGAGATCCCATAGGCGACTCCGTTTCGATTAAAAACAAGGGGTCGGTCTAGAGTTTCAAGATTACTGCAAAGGCGATTGTCAGACCTAACGGTTCCACTCAATCGGGTTCCCGCATTTGAAAGTGAGGAAAGTGAAATTCCTAAAATTGCTGCGGCACATCCAAGAGCTACACGCTTATGGCAGAGAAGCTTCATTTATTTAAAACCCCCGTATATCGATTAATGGAACCCTCTCAATGGAACTTCTATTTAGAGTATCTATGGATGCGAGAGTTTCCAATGCCAACAAAAGTTACTTGGCGCCGCAGCACTTTAGTTTAGCTAGTATAAAATCAATGTTCTACCTTCGAGCTCTTTCAATCATCCTCCACTCACTCATTAAGAATAAACCGAGCAGCGCTCATTCCATTGCAAGAATAGAACTTCGCGTATGGATGAATGAGGCGGATTTGACGTTCGTCAACAATGCTACTTATCTTCAGTATTTCGAGCTCGGCCGAATCGATCTCATGTTGCGTGGAGGATTCTTTTGGCCGTCTATCCGAGAAAAATTATTCGTGCCCATGCGAGGTTTACACATTGATTTTCGAAGACCTCTACGTCGGTTTCAAAATTTTTCTGTCACGACGCGAATACTTTCTTGGGATGATCAGAATATTTATGTAATTCAAGGAATTCACTCGAAGGGGAAGACCATAGCGCTGGCATTTCTAAATTCCGTGATCAAATCAGGCAGAGAGACGTTGCCTCCCGCAACACTCTTGCAAAGATTCCATTGGAAGGTAGAGGATTCGGCGGAGCTTCGGAGTTTCTGCCAAAATTTTCGAGGTTCGACGGACGATTACAATCGAATCGACGAGCTATTGCGACTTTAGCTACAAGACAATTGCCGGAGGCTGTGGGATTCATGGCTATGCGGCTAATAGTTACACTCTGCGCTATTTTCATCTCGTCCTCTTTGCTCAGCTTAAAAGCCGAGACTTCCTCTTCCAAAACCTTTGAGATTGCGCCTTTGGCGAGTTTTTATAATGGAGACGCCCTCCGAACGACGACTTTGGGCGTGGCTACGGTGAATTGGCATATCAATAGAGAGTTTTGGTTGGGCGTAGATTTTTACGCGGGTCGAATGGCGGTAGATCGCACCAATGGGTTGGGTCTGCAGCCTGACAATAAAATGTACATTTTAGATGGAGCTTTCTATTGGAATGTTCCCGCCACTTTGGGCGTCGATATACCGGCAGATTTTTACACGTCCATCGGCGTTGGGTATCTCTGGCTTGGAAAGGCGGCGAGGGAATGGACCGGCTTCATTGGTGGCGGCCTGAACATTCATCTGCCCATCGAATGGATGTGGGTTCATTTCGATTTGAAAAATTATTTTTACGTCTTGAAGAACACTCAAGGTAGCGATTTCAATTCTGACATGGCTTTGAGTCTTGGACCGAGTTTCGTGTTTTAATCAGGCCGATTTTGAATTTAACTCTGCAACCACTTCAAATACAGGAGGGCAATAGAAGAACCTATCGTCGTCTAATTCCAGTCTGTCCAGGTCTGCAGCGGCTTTGGCATAGTCTTCCGGGGAGAGCTTTCCGAGGGCCACGAGTTTAGGACCGTAGAGCCTCCACCACGTGAGGGGCCAGGCAATGTCTGGATCAACATTTCCACCGCGCGGGACTTTCACATGCACATCAAAATGAGAAATCTTAAGACCGCAATTTTTGAGCATCGCTGGAAGTTGGCCGACAAAATCCACATTGCCTCCGCGATCTTCAAATGAAGACACAGCGGCTAAAACCATTTTTTCAATCGCGGCAGATCGCGGAGCCATCGTCATGGATTTCCAATTGAAATAATCGTGAATGATGAGTTTTCCATTCGGTTTTAAAAGTGCACGCATGCCAGCGAGTGCTGCCTCTGGTTTGGTGAGCCAGCAAAGTACCCAGCGCGTGTAAATCGCATCGAACCTTTCTCCCTGTTGAAAAGTCGTTCCTAAACTTTGAGCGTCCGCAATTTGAGCGCGCAGCTGGGGAACCTTTCGACGCGTAGCTTGATCATTCACATACGCCACGAAAGGTTCTGATTCGTCGACGGCGCAGACGCGTCCCTTCTCAGTGACGAGTTCGGCCAAATCAAAAGAAGCATGCCCAGGACCTGATCCCACATCGAGAACGTGCGAGCCTGCTTGAATACCCGCGCGCTTCCAAGAGGCGATCGCAAAATCTGCCCAAACTTCATGCTGAACCTTTAGTCGGTAAAGTTCATCCTCACCGGTGCCTAGGACATATTCTGTTTCAGCCATAAGAGAGGATTACTTTTTCTCCACCATTGCCTTAAGAGTCTTTAGGCCGTCTTCGAATGTTCCCCCCACCATTTTGTCCATGCTCATAAACAAACACATGATGGAGTTCATTAAATTCTTCTGTCCAGCCACCGACCATCGGACGATCGTTTGTTTCCCTTCCGGCTTCAAGGTGAGTACGGCTTCTTGAGTCATTTCGAAGGGCTCGGTGTATTCCAATTTAGTTTTGACCAAAGAATTGGAAACGCTTTCGACTACCGTTGCGCTGCCCGTGCCCATCTGATCTCCACCACTCCACGACGTCTTGGCCCCAATCCCCGCTTCTGGACCCGAATATTCAATTTTTGATTTAGGATCTATTTTGGTCCATGGATTCCAAGAGTCCATAAGCTTTGCATTGTTGATGTAGGGGAAGACTTTGTCCGCCGGGGCATCAATGGAAATTTCTCGTACGACTTCGTAATCCTTCGGTTGCATCGCAGCATAAACGATAACTACAATGAATATGAGCGCGATTCCAAAACCAATGCTAAGTCCAATTTTTTTCATGTTCCAATTATTGATGGGACTCTCTGCGCGCGCAAGTGTAGGTTCGAGTCTAGTGGTTGCGACGACAGAGAATTTGATTCGAACGGCGCTTCGCCTTTCGTGGTTTACAATTATCTATAATATTTTGGAGGGGATTGTTGCGATTTCTCTTGGTGTTCATGAGGGATCTATGGCGCTGGCCGGCTTTGGCGGAGATAGTTTAATTGAGGTGGGATCGGCGATTTTAATTCTTTGGCGCCTCCGTGGAGGGAGCGACAAGGAATGGAAGGCTTCCTTCGGTATTGGGATTTTATTCATGCTGCTTGCGGCCATCACTTTATTTAGTTCCGTCATTCAAATCATTTCCGAAACGTCTCCCAATACTACTATTCCCGGCGTGTTTATTTCGCTCGTAAGTTTGACATTTATGTTCTTTCTCTGGAATGCAAAATTGAAAGTAGGACGAGCCCTTCAGAGTGAAGCGATTATGAATGATGCCGCATGTTCGTTAGCGTGCATTAAGCTTTCGTTTACTTTGCTTTTGGGTAGCGCCATTTATTGGATGTATCCTGCTCTGTGGTGGGTGGACTCGCTTGCCGCACTCATTTTGGTGTATTTTATTGCTCGTGAGGGAATTCAAATTTTGAAAACATCACGACAAGGAAGATCGGTTTGTTGCTGATTTCTTCAAGGAGGCAGGATGAATATTAAATTATTTTTTACACTCGTTTGTATGCTACCGAGTCTCGCTTGGGCGCATGGAGAAGATAAGCTTGGGCCGCACGGAGGATATGTTCGCATGCCGGGAGCCTTTCACACTGAGGTGAAAATTTCCGGCCATGAAGTGCAGGTATATCTTCTCGATATGGAGTGGAAGAATCCTACGGTTGAGAATTCAACAGTGAGGGTGAGTTATCAAGGTGATGCAAAAATTTCGAAACTTAAATGCAACGCTTTGAAGAACGAATTTTCCTGTGAGCTGCCAAAAAGCTTTAATTCTAAGCGGGGTAAATTGCGGGTGACGGCGGTGCGAAATGGCGCGAAGGGTGGCGTTGCCGAGTACAATATCCCGCTCAAGTTGCAATAAAGCGCCCTTTGATCGATTTTAAGAACAATCCTTTGAATTGAAGATCGATCCTGCTATTTCTTCGGCTTCGGATAGATTCCCACCGTCAAAAGCGGCTTTCCGCAAGGCTTCAATTTCAAGAGCGTTTTGTATTGAGGACCACAGCAGCGAGGGAAAATTTTATATCGCTGCCGGAAATTGAACCCGCTCACTATTTAAAAGAAAGAAAACACATGACCTCATTTAATGGTCTTTCGTTGCCATCGTCTTTAAAC
>DDSI01000072.1 GCA_002343335.1 Bacteriovoracaceae bacterium UBA2394 | reverse complement strand
CCCTAAGCAAATCGCAATGGTAAGCCATTGGCGGATACCCAATTGGTGAAGATTCATGGCGTATGTCGTACCCCAATCGGGCACGGACACCAAGGCTCATGTAAAATAGGCGGAAGGGGTACGAGCGTGCTGTCATTTATTTTTGTGCTCTACATTGCGGGACCCGCCACTCCTCAATTTTTTCAAGGAGTTCGAAAGGGCGATCTCACATCACTGAAGCAGTCGCTCAAAAAAAATCCCTCTTTAGCAAATCTTCGCGACCCTTCAGGAGCAACACCGCTCTATTGGGCCACATTTGAAAACAATGCGAAGGTTGTGAAACTTTTGTTGGAACAATCCGCCGATCCCAATGCTCGGCTTGTCGAAACGGGTACCGTCCTTCATCTTGCGGCCGCCAAAGGCTTTTTGGAGATTGAAGATCTTCTGCTCGACCATGAAGCCGAAAAGGACGCTAAGCGCATCGATGGTTCCACGCCCCTCCATCTCGCCGTTCAGGAAGGCCATTCTTCAGCAGCGCAACACCTACTCACGCGAAATGCCAATGCGAACGCAAAGAGAAAGGATGGCACGACTCCCCTGCACCTGGCCGCTCAAGCGGGTGACCTCGCAAGCGTGGAAACCCTTCTTCAGCATAAAGCGACGATCAATGTTCAAAACGACGAGAGTTCCACTCCCCTTCACTTTGCGGCATTTGGAGGACACTTCAAAGTCGTCGATACCCTTCTGACCAAAGGGGCCAATCCAAATATTTTGGATCGAGAGGGCGTCAGTGCACTTCACTGGGCTGCAGCTTATGGGCACGATGAGGTGTTAGCTCTCTTATTAGCCGCTGGTGGTGATCCGAAATTGAAGGCGAAGGACGGACAAACTCCATTGCACTGGGCTGCGATGAAGGATCAAGTCACCTCTGCCGCCATTTTGCTGGCAAACAAAGCGGATATCCAAGTTACGGCCAACGATGGATCGACGCCGCTACACTCGGCGGTCCGTGCCGGAAAAACCGTGATGACCGAATATCTTGTAAGTAAAGCCGCGAACGTGAACTCGAAGGACAAAGAAGGCGCCACGCCCTTGCATGTGGCCTCTCAAGCAGGACACGCAAGCATCATTTCATTTCTCCTCACGCGCGGCGGAAAGTTAGAGGACAAAACTTACGACGGACAATCGCCTCTCTACTTGGCCGTAGGCTTTGGTCGCTCGCGTGCGACATCCCTTCTTTTACAACGCGGCGCCAATCCTAACTCTGCTCGTTTTGATGGCACTCGACCGCTTCACGTTGCCGCTTGGAAAGGGTTCACCGCCTTTGCGAAATTGTTACTGTCGAAGGGGGCGGAGATCGATGCACGCTCTACCCTCGGGCAAACGCCGCTCCATCTCGCCGCTCAGGAGGGTCATCTTCGCGTAGGAGAATTTCTCTTACTCTCGAAGGCTGCGGTGAATGCCAAGGATCAATCAGGGGCCACGCCGCTTCATCTCGCCGCTCAAGAGGGCAATACCCAGATGGTCGAACTCCTTCTCGCAAGTGGTGCCAAAGTGAATGCAGAAATTCAGGACGGCCGCACACCGCTTGCGCTCGCCACTTTTAGCGGCCACGACGACGTCATTAAATTGCTTCAGAGAAATGGGGCCAAAGCCATTCGTCAATAAATAGGAGTGCGCCAGGTGGAATGGCGCCCATCAAGCAGAGGCGACGAAAGCCTTGGCTTCCTGCAGCTGAACGCCGACGAGTTGCGAAACCCCAGGATCTTGCATCGTCACACCAAAGAGAGTGTCGGTCACTTCCATCGTGCGCTTATTGTGAGTGATAACGATGAATTGAGACAACGCGGACATCTCTTGAATGATGGAGTTATAGCGCATCGTATTCACTTCATCTAACGGCGCATCGACTTCGTCTAAAATACAGTAAGACGAAGGACGATAGGCAAAAAGTGAGAAGATCAAACTGATACTCGTCATGGCCTTTTCACCCCCACTCAAGAGGGACATGGTCTGAACTTTCTTACCGGGAGGTTCAGCAAAAATTTCGACACCGGTCTCTAAAAGATCATTTTCGTTGGTGAGGGTCATGTGGGCTCGACCGCCCCCAAACAGCTTGGGGAATAAAACCTGGAAGTTGTGATTGATCGCTCGGAACGTTTCCCGAAATCGGAATTCCGTAATTTTATTAATCCGGTCGATAATGCTTTGAAGCGCATCCAAAGTCTTGAGCAAGTCCTCGCGCTGCCGATTCATGAAATCCAGCCGCTCTCGAATTTCCTTTTGCTCGGTGATCGCAAGCAAATTTACATCTCCAAATTTCTCTAGGCGTTCACGCAGCTCCTTGGCATCTACCTCAAGCGCACCCAGCACGACCTCGTCCTCCAAACGTGCGAGAGTCGCAACATCCAGTTGAGCGATCAAATCTTGAATCGAGCAGTGATAGCGTTCATGAACAAGTTGCGAGAGTTCTTCTACTTCAAACTTGAGCTTCTGATGTTCGAGCTCCAGCGCCTGTACAGCGGATTGCGTTTTATCTCGCTCGTATTGTACTGCCTTTCGTTCAACCTCAAAATTCTCGAGGTCCTGTCGAACTTTTTGGAGAGATTCGCGGCTGAGAGAAAGCGCCGATTCCAATCGCTTGATTTCTAACTCATTGGTCTGTCGTTGTTCAACATTGGCGCAAATGCGCTCATTCTCTCGTTCGGACTCTTGCGTCCAAGCCGCGATATCCGCTTCGAACATAGAGCGATTATGCGCATACTCAGATTGGGTAATCTCGGTCTGCAAAGTTTGCTGGCGGAGACGATCCAATCGCTCTTCCAAGGCGCCAAACGCAATTCGTTTTTCAATCCAAACGCCGTCCAATTCCTGTTTGGCGGCTCGAGCTCTTTCAATCTGTTCCTGAAACCCTTGCAATTTCTCTTCGAGGTGAACAACTTCTTGGCTCACTTCAAGCGCTTTGGAAATTTCGGCGGTGAGCGTCTGAATGCGTTCATCGAGATCAGTCACCTGCTGACGCAACACTTCGCGCTGCGCTTCAGAGTGTTCAAGTTGCGTCTTTAGACGCATCCCCTGCGAACGCAATTCCACGCGCTGCGCTCCCAGATCCTTCAGCTCAATCTGTCTCGCGCTCAATGATTGCGCCATTCTTTCGAGCTGACTCTTCATTTCAACGGTCTGTTGATCGAGAGCATGACGATGCTCCAAGAGCTTTGTTCGCTCTTGCTCGAGCTTGGTCATTTCCATTTTTCGACCGAAGGGGGTTTCAGACACTCGAACTCGGCCCAAACTCTCTAAAAATAATTGAGGAGCAACCGGAAGTCGAAGTGCGCCCTTTTCATCCATGCACGGGTGTTCGACTTTTTGATCGGAAGGCAGAGTTTCGAGCAGCTCGATCGAGCTCAAGAGACTCATGAGTTCTTCTGGAATCTCCCCTTCCACGACATCCAACAAACTTCGCGGATAGGTCGCTAAATCCGCACCTGCATTCACTACTTTAGTGAATCGGGCCATCTCGTCTGTGTCGGTCGCATGAGTCGCACCGGTAAAAAACTGCCCGAAGGTGTGAAAGAATGCCTCTCCGACTCGTTCAAAACCCGTTTTGAACTTCAGTAAATCCATGATGAAGGGATATCCAGTGGATTTCTTTCGCTCTAGAGCACCCACGTCGTAGCCCACTTCATGCTCTTCCAAAGTTTTGACGCTCTTAATCTGCGCCTCCACCTGAGCAAGTAATTGATTCACTTGGGTACGCTCTTCTTGCAGATGCGATTGTTGAGCCGTGGCATCACTTCGGTTCTTTTCAATTCCCGAAATTTCAGCCTCTAAATTCGATAGGCGAGATTCCAACTGGCGCAAGCGATCCTCGAGACCTGTGAGGTCGCCTCTAATTTGTCGCTCCTGTTTCTCACCCTGTTCCGCACTTTGCTCGACCTCCGCGCGCTCGAGCTCCAGATTCACGCGCTCGGACTGCATCATCTCTCGACGCTGTGCTTCGCGAGCCGATTGAGTGCGGATTTCATCGATCCTCACTTGCGAAGTCCGTCGTTCGGTCTCCAAGCTTTGAATTTTCATCTCCGCTTCATTGACCGACGTTTTTAATTCTTGGAGCTCTGTACTTGCCTTCTCCCGTTGAGACTCGAGGGTTTGTTGCTCGTGCAACACTTGCTGCACGCTGATTTTATTTGCTTCAGACTTGGAAAGGAGCCGCTCGACATCCTTTTTTCGCTCTTCGATTTGATTCTTGAGTAACTGGATACGCTGCGTACTCAATTCCACTTCTTTATCGGCTTGGGAAAAATTTTCCTTTTGTCGAAGCAATGCTTCGTAGTCCGAGCTCGAAGCCTTTTCCTGATTGAGAGCTTCTAGTCGAAACTGCTCAATCCGCGCCTCAATCTCGCTAAATTGCGCACTCACGCGCTCAAAATCCATGGACGACTGGGTACGATGCTCGGCATTAGAAGTCGCTAAGCGATCGAGTCGACTAATTTTGAAACCAACGATCTGCTCGTCGATTTGTCGCAATTCATTTTGAATTTTTCGAAATTGTTCGGCTCGCTCTACTTGACGATCCAAATGTCGCGCCGATCGCTCCAGCTCCTGAATAATGTCGTGAACGCGATCTAAATTCTGGCGCGTTCCTTCCATCTTTCGTTCTGCGGCAACTTTTCGCGCTTTGTATTTTGCCACACCCGCCGCTTCTTCAAGCAAAAACCGTCGATCTTCCGGCTTGGCCAGGACGATTTGATCGACCTTGCCTTGTGCCACGATCGAGTACGCGCGAGCGGAGGATCCTGTTCCTAAAAATAGGTCAGTAATGTCTTTCAAACGAACTGGAACTTTATTGATGAGATATTCGCTTTCACCCGTTCGAAAAAGTCGCCGGGAGATCATCACTTCCGCGCAGTCCGTATAGGGTGCAGGAGCCGAACGATCGGCGTTGTCAAAGGTGAGATTTACTTCCGCAAACGCCGATTTTTTTCGAGTGGTCGTTCCATTGAAAATGACATCGGCCATTTCGGTCCCACGAAGACCTTTGGCGGACTGTTCTCCCATCACCCACCGGATGGCATCTACAATATTTGATTTTCCGCAGCCATTGGGTCCGACCACCCCCACGATTTGTCGGTCAAACACGAGTTCCGTTCGATCCGCGAAGGATTTGAAGCCGAAAAGTTGGAGTGATTTGATCTTCACACGAGCCCTCTTTTACGATTTCCGTCCTCTATTTTGACGTCTTCCAAGCATAAGCCACCCTGCTTATGCCACTGCCGAACGACTTCATAGCCGATTATCCCCACCGACGTCGCCAAATTCAGACATCGTACTTCGCACATTGGGATTCGACAAGAAACAATGCCCGGTAAGCCCTTGGATTTGCTCTCAAACTTCCAAAAGGAGGGGTCCACTCCTTCTTCTTCATTTCCAAAAATAAGGCCTACGTCGGCTCTATAGTCTTGATCGTAATGGAGCGAAGAGCCGTTTTTGGTAGCCCAATACCAGGCTGTCCGGGGACTCTTTTCTTCCATGAAACTCCAAAAGGCCTGGGCGTCTCGGTGCACGAGAGGCTGAACTTCCTCCCAATAGCCAACGGAAGAGCGCTTCACATGTTTGGGATCCAAAAAAAAGCCAAGGGGGCCAACCAAATGCAATTCTGCCCCTAGCGCCTTGCAAGTCCGCGCGACATTACCCACATTCGCCGCAATTCGAGGGGAGACGAGTACAATCTTTAAAGAATTACGAGCTTCGATTGCCATCGCGAAAGCCACTATCGCGGAGTGGAGATGGTGGAAACCAGTTCCAGACTCGTGCCGTCAAAAATACTGATTGTATTGTCCATGGGATGAGAAACAAATATGCGATTCGCTCCGCCCGTGTTGTACCATACGATTCCCTGAGGAATTCTTCCTCGCGAGCTCGCCTCCGTCCAAGTGAGCGCATTCAAATCTACACGAAAGAGTTTTCCCGAAGCAGTGTCAGGATCTCCTAATCCCAATACCCAAGCGACTGAAGCCGCCGCGCCCCCTGTGCAACTCACCACAGAGGTCGTTGCGTCCGTCGTACAATCCAACGCCATTGGACCGAGTCTTGGAAAAATATTGTCACCTTTATCTTGGTCAAAATTCGCCACAATGGCGTGCCGTTGGTCATCCTTCGGATAGCCCCGTGTATTTCGAACGCCAGAATCAATCGTGACGTCGGCCTCCAATTCCGAGCGATCGATTCGATAGAGAACATTGTCGGTACGAGAGCTCAGCAAGACTGTTCCATTTCCATCTACAGCCATGCCGCGGAAGCCTTCTTCCTTCGTACCCTTCACCCGTGATCCACTCTCATCGTGATCGCCTTTAAAGCCATCCAAATCCCACACTAAATTAGCCGCATTTTCCCACGTGTAAGTCCGAAAACTGAACAGGGCGTTCGACCGCTGAGAGGCAAAAATAAAAATGGGATTCTCAGCCTGAGGATTGAGTAGCGCGAGGCCATTTCCACCAAAGCCCAGTCGCTCCCCACCTCCTATTGAAATACGATCTTCTCTCGGGGGATTTTCCTCTTTGCGAGCCTTCATCGCAAATGCCGCGCCCACTTTGCCTGCGAGCGTTTGCTGATCGGGAAGGCGGCCCCTGGCCGTCGCGGAATAACCATCGGTCGAGGCGTCCACAAAACTCAGATCCGACAAGTTAATAAAATGAATAATGGCATCGGACTGCGCAAGCACCGCTAGTCTTCGGTTACCACTGTAGGTGTAAAGATAGAGTCGCTGCGGGTTAGCTGATACCTCTATAATTTCCTGTTTTCCATTGTCCTTCAGACGCGGGACGTAATTTGTTCCATTGCGATCAAAAATCAAAATTTGATTTTCGTTCCGATCGGCCACATACAATCTTTCACCGTCGAATACAAAATCTCCGACGTTGCTCGGCAACGACAAAGGCGCCAAGGCCGCCGTCTGAACAGGCGCATCTGGATTCGCCAGAGAATAGAACTGCAAACTTCCCTTCGCGTAATCCGCTTGAAAATTGGTGTTCAAAACCACCAAATATTCCTGACCGCCGATGGTCTCAATGGACATGCGGTAAGTCCCATTGAGAAGATCTGCGCGCTCAGGACGCTTACTGGGATTGGAGCCCTCGCAGGCATTCAGCAGGATTGCCATTACGGCGAGAAAGCCGACATGAAAATAGGAGGTTTGAGAACGCATTGATTCTTCCTATCTCATGTCTGGAGTCATTTCTCCAGCTTCAATTCCGCTTTGGCAGCCGCTAAACGGGCCATAGGAACCCGAAAGGGCGAACAGGAAATGGTGTCAAAATTGAGCTCTCGAAAGAATTCAATGCTCTCAGGATCGCCGCCATGCTCCCCACAAACTCCGATTTCTAAAGACTTGTTTGCTTGGCGTCCCTCTTTTACGGCCCATTCAATGAGGCGTCCTATCGACTTCACTTCTAAGGTCTCAAAGGGATCCCGTTTGAAAATTCCTTTTTCCACGTAGACCGGAACAAATTTTCCGCCGTCATCTCGAGAAATTCCTAAGCCCGTCTGAGTGAGATCATTCGTTCCAAAAGAAAAGAAATCTAAATGAGGTGCAAGCTCAGCGGCAATCGCGCACGCACTCGGCAGCTCGATCATCGTTCCCCAGCGCAGAGATTTCGCGATCGATTTCATCACCTTCGGATGACTGGAAAACTTAAGAGCCACTGTCTCATTAAACACGGCCTTCAAACGCTTTAAGAGCAACTGCAATTCCGCCGCCGACATGATGAGAGGGATCATGATCTTCAGCATTGGCTTGCCCCCCTCAAGCAAACGCTCACCTAGAGATTCGGCGAGGGCTCGAATTTGCATGTCGTAAATTTCAGGAAAGGTCATCCCTAGCCGGCAACCCCGATGTCCCAACATCGGATTGGTTTCATGGAGCTGACGAATGCGCGATTCCAATTTAGTGATCGAGGTCTTTAACTCTGTTGCCAAGGTGGCGACTTCGTCGTGGTCCTCAATTTTCGGCAAAAATTCGTGAAGCGGAGGATCCAAAAGCCTTACGGTAACGGGAAATCCATCCATCGCCTTCAGAATTTCTACGAAGTCCTTTCGTTGATAATCCTTTAACGCGTCGGCGAGCTGGAAAAGATCCTTCCCCGATTCGGAAAGAATCATGAGACGAAAACGTTGTATTCGCTCACGATCAAAGAACATATGCTCGGTGCGACAGAGACCGATACCCTGCGCTCCTAATTCCAAAGCAAGTGCGGCCTGATCGGGAGTGTCAGCATTCGCAAGAACCGGCAACGTCGCTATTTTATCTGCCCACTCAAAAAAGTTTTGCGCAGTCTTCCCCCACTTGACGGGCTCAGTGGGAAGCTCACCCAGATACACGTCTCCTGTCGTACCGTTAAGCGTGATGAAGTCGCCTTCTCGAAGTACTTTTCCCTGCGCTTCAGCCATGCGGTGCGCTTCATCCACGACCAGATCGGAGCAACCCACAACGCAAGTCTTACCCATCCCTCGACCCACAACGGCCGCATGAGATGTCATTCCCCCCGTCGAGGTCAGAATGCCCTCCGATACAGCCATCCCCATGATGTCTTCAGGAGAAGTTTCCCTTCGGACCAAGATCACCTTTTGCTGCGCGCGAGAATATTGAAGCGCCGTTGCAGGATCAAACGCTATGCGACCCGAGCAAGCTCCCGGGCTTGCAGGAAGTCCTCGGACGAGTGGAGTTTCCGCTGTAGGTTTTAGCGAAGGATGCAAAAGTTGTTTTACTTGTTCGTAGCCAATGCGCTGAATGGCTTGCTTCGTAGTCACCTTTTTTTCGCGAACGAATTGGCTCGCATGCTCTATGGCAGCGGCGGCCGATCTCTTCGCAGTGCGCGTTTGCAAGATGTAGAGCTTTTCATTTTCAATCGTGAATTCGACGTCCTGAGCATCTAAGAAGTGCTGTTCTAACTTCGTCAGGATCTTCACGAGTTGAGCATAGGCTTTCGGCAAATCGCCCTTCATGTCTTTGATGGGATGTGGCGTCCGTATGCCTGCAACGACGTCTTCGCCTTGAGCATTTAAAAGATACTCTCCATAGATCTCTTTGACACCCGTCGATGGATTTCTCGTGAAGACGACACCGGTCCCCGAGCGATCATTTAGATTTCCAAACACCATCGTCTGCACCGTAACGGCTGTGCCCCAATCGTCGGAAATACGATTGAGTTTTCGATAATGAATCGCACGATCTGTGTTCCAGGATCGAAACACTGCTTCAATGGCGAGTCTTAGCTGCTCCCAAGGATCTTGGGGAAAGGTGCGATTCTCTTCGCTCACCGCTCGCAGATAACTGAGACAACAATCTCGAAGCGCCGAAGCCGAAAGTTCGGAATCACTCTTCACCATTTCCCGACGACGAAGATCCGTCAGAATAGATTCAAAGGTACGATCTTCCACACCTAGGACGACGGAAGAAAACATGTGAATCAAACGTCGATAACAATCCCACCAAAATCTCGCATTGTCAGGCTGCGTACGGGCAAGACATTCAACCGTGTGAGTGTTGAGTCCTAAGTTCAAGATCGTATCCATCATACCGGGCATGGAAACCCGCGCCCCACTTCGCACAGAAACAAGAAGAGGATTCGATTCCGATCCAAATTTTCGCTTTAAATTATTTTCTAAACCTCCAACCGCGAGCTGAGTCTTATCCCACACGATTTTAGGCAGCCGATGATGGAGCAAATACTCCTGACAGAGATCGGTTGAAAGATTAAACGCTGGTGGAACGGGCACAGAGAGTTTTGCGAGAGCAACTAGACCGGCTCCTTTTCCGCCCAGTCTTTCCTTAAGATCGTCCATCGCCCCTCTTAGCGAGACGGCATTCACTACCCCTCGGCAGAGGTAGCCGATCGTAGAAACGGAGTCGGCCTTATTGCGTCCCACAAGAGGAACGACCGCTCTATTCACCTTGGACTTTGAAATTCTCTTCACGAATTTTTTTGTAGCCTTCCTCGATGTCATGACTCAACTCCCCTAAAGTCAGTTCGCTTTAGAGCTGGAAAGCTTTTTCAAAATAGCTCTCAAGCTCCGTTTCAGACACACGATCTTGTTTCATGGAATCTCGCTGTCGAATCGTTACCGATCCTGGCTCCATATCGACGGTCAGAGCAAACGGCACTCCTGCCTCATCCGCTCTACGGTATCGCTTTCCAATACTCCCACTCTCATCGTAATAAATTCGATATCTCTTCTTCAGTGCCTGATAAATTTTATCTGCGCGCTCTGGCAAACCTTCCTTTTTCATGAGCGGCAAAATGGCAATTTTCATCGGAGCGAGGTGAGGTGCAAATCGCAAAACGACTCGAGGTCCCTCTTCTTCCGCTCCCCCCCCTGTAGAGGCCTCTTCATCATAGGCATCCACTAACAAGGTGAGGAGAACTCGATCGCACCCTACTGAAGTTTCGATAATGTAAGGGACAAAGGAGGACTTCGACGCTTCATCGAAGACTTGAAGTTTCTTACCTGAGAATTGCTCGTGCTGCTTAAGATCGAAATCCGAGCGATGATGAATGCCCTCAATTTCTTGCCATCCAAAGGGAAACTCATACTGGATATCAAAGGCCGCCTTCGCATAGTGCGCGAGCTCCTTCGCGCTATGCTGATGATAGCGGAGACGCTCTTTGGTCAATCCTATCGAATAATGCCACTGCATACGACGCTCTTTCCAGTATTCGAACGATTCCATGTCCGTTCCAGGCTTCACGAAATATTGCATCTCCATTTGTTCGAACTCGCGAGTTCGAAAGGTAAAATTTCCAGGCGTAATTTCGTTTCGAAATGCTTTTCCAATTTGAGCGATACCGAAAGGAAGCTTTTGTCGCGAGGTCGTCATCACATTCAAAAAATTGACATAGATCCCCTGCGCCGTTTCGGGACGCAGATAAACCACCGATGAACCTTCCTCCACCGGTCCCATAAATGTTTTGAACATCAAGTTGAATAGTCGTGGCTCCGTAAGCTCGCCGCCGCACTCGTTCGGATGCTTTGAAGGACGTTGCCCGCAAGCCGCGGTGTCCAATTGGTCCGCACGAAATCGAGCTTTACAGGTTTTGCAGTCGACTAAGGGATCTGTGAAATTAGCAACGTGTCCCGACGCCTCCCAAATCTTTGGATGCATGAGGATGCTGGTATCGAGCGGCTCAATGGACTCGTGTTCTCGAGTCATCCAATTCATCCAGTTTTGTTTGAGATTGTTTTTTAATTCGTAGCCGAGAGGTCCATAGTCATAACAGGAGTTAAGCCCTCCATAGACTTCGGAGGAGGGATAGATAAATCCCCTTCGCTTACAGAGCGAGACCACCTTCTGCATTTTTTCCGACGACGAGATGATATTCTGCACTGCCATGGGCGATTTCATCTTTTCGCATTTTTTGAAGATGTTAGTCCACGGCCAATCATCAATAAAATCCATAAGATGAATGGATTTTGGGGTGCCCTTTGAATTCAACTTGGCCTCTCTAGCCGCGCTGCGTTAACCTCTTTTATCTAGGGAGATGGAGGGGAATTTTGGGACCTGTCTATATATATGCCTTTGCATTGCTGAATTCAGTCTATTGGGGACAAGAGTGGATCGGAGCCGATCTGAGCAAGCACATGCTCCAGTCCGCTCTTAGTCCAAAGCCTGTGACGGTCGTCGTCAGTGACGGAGGAATTAGAGATCGAAACTTGTCCAAAATCTCTCTCATGGCCCCAAAGCCCGAAGAACTTCCAAAAGCGAAGCCTCTCTTTGAAACCATGGAAGTGGAAGGACGCCAAATTCCATACTGGGTCAATCTCGACGCTCAACTCTACCACCCTGAACATGGGTCCTACGTGGCCAATATAATTGGGAATGCCGATGAAGATCGCCCCTACTCTATTTCCCAGGCCGCCTCGTTGATCGATCTCGATATCTTCTTTCGCCATCCCCTCATCGCAGAGGTTACCTTTCAGCGCGCCATTCAAGGTATCGAAGACTATCCCGAGCCCCTTCATATTTTGCATATGAGCCACGGCATTTCCCGCCTCGCAGAGACACGAAAAAAGTTGAATGATACTTTGGCGGCGAAGGATATTTCTTGCGTCCTTGCTGCAGGAAATGAGTCCTTTGAGCTTGGAAATTCGTCCATCTATGGCGATTTTCCTCATTGTGTGATCGTCGGAGGCATCGATCGAAATAGTTTGATCTGGGAAGCTTCTAACTATGGCGAAGTGGTCGACTTGGTCGCCCCTTCCGAATTGATCGCACTCTCTGAAGAAAACGGCGCCATTGAGCGGCGATCTGGAACGAGTTTCGGAGCCCCGATGGTGACGGGCGTGCTGGCTAATCTCCGAAATCTTCTTCCCACTCAAAGATCGCAAATATTGAATGAAATTCTTTTTGTAACAGCCCTCGATCTTGGAGAACCGGGCTACGACCGAATCACCGGTCACGGGATGGTGAATGCCCTTAGGGCGGGACTCTTTGCGAAGTTTATAAAGGATCAATCCGCAAGCCTCCCTACTGAGAATGCCGTTCGAGAACTCTTTTATTCAGCGGAGTTTCAAAACCTTTCTTCGCAGTTAGTGCGACAATCGGAGTTGGAACGTGCAGGAATATCCAAGGAGTCCCGTGCCTATGAAGAAGCCTTACGTTTAGAAGCTCTTTTAGACTCCTCGCCCGCCCGGTTTGCGGCGCTGTCAAAGTATTATGCGGAGATTGCTGATTCTCCAGAAAGGGCCGCAGGAGCAGGAATGCTAGCGTATAATCGTCCTGCGATTCCGATCGACAGTGGTGATTTGGAGGAATTTGCGGAAAGGGCTGCGCCATTTTTAGAGAGATCATTTCATGGAAAAAACGCGGGACCCGCAAAGAAAATGTTGGTGAATTCAGATTTAATTGCCGCGATTGCCGACGCCTTTGCTCCGAAAGAGACTGGCTTAGCTCGAGAATTGAGGGATTTCTTGGGGACCGAAGGTCTCATTCATGAATCGAGTGGACTTTAGTTCTCTTCCCAATTGAGTTTGAAGATATCGAGCAAAGGCAAGCAGATCGCTGAGTTGAAGAGTCGCATCTAATAAAACCTCCTCGCCTTCGGAAAAATTCCGAAGCGCATTCCAAGCAGAGCTCGTCAGTACCAAAGCATCCCCATCACAAGTTTTATGCGTAAGTCCTCCGTGCTGAGCGGAGAATCGCGGATGTTGGGTGACTGGTTGAGAGCAAACAAGGCACTCATTCAATTGAGGAGAAAGTCCATGAGATCGAATCTGACCGATAAAGAACTGAATCGCTCGCTCCAAGCGAGGTTGTTCATAAAACTGGAGAAGTTCCGAAAAAATAGCAGGAGTGGAGGTGTCGTCTACCGAGACCCATTCCAGCAACATCACCCATAAAGTCAGCAAGTGAAGGGGCTCGCACAACTCGGAGGAATATGTTTTTAACTCACATCGATGAAGACGGACGAGCTTATCGGAACTTGCCGAAGGCTGAGCCCACTCGATCTCGTAAATACCTGCAGGATGAAATTGATGAGGAAAGCGCCGACGAGATGCTCGTCCTCCCGCTGCAAAACCAGATCGCTTTTCTCCATTCTCTAAAAGAAACTGAACAATCCAATCGCTTTCTGCGAAGGCTACTTTCTTGAGAACGAATGCGCGCATGATTTCCTAGGGGTTTGATTTCTTTTGATAAAGATAGAGATTAAAAAGTCGGACCACCGGGCCCGATACTTCGAGTGGCTTACCATTATACTTCATAGAAAAAGCCGATTTATCACTGGTTCGAATTTCAATTTCTCGAAAAACGTTCAACGTTTGAGTGTCGCCCTGTTTTAACTCCAGATCTTGAAGTGCATTTTCATCTAAGCGCACTGTAATTTTGGCATCCTTCTTGGCTGTAATCGCCAGAACAGAAGGACGAATGGGAGTCGGTGTCGGCATGGCCACGCTGGGAGCCGCGGAAGGTTGCGCGGCCGCAGAGGGCGATGGGGATGGCGCAGTCGTTGGCGCCGAATCCGCCGGGGAGTCTTCGCCCGAAAGAGAACCTGCTTCGTTTCCATTCTCCTCGGCCACTTGGGAGCTCGCATTGTCATTCGATCCTATGGGCATGAATCGCAAAATTGCTAAAGTACCCACGATAAGAGCGACGACCACAAAGCCGAGCCAAAATAAATTCATGAGACCCTTTGGCATTTTTACCGGCGAATCTCCCAACTCTCCTACTCCACCCCATGGTGAAGAACGCGAACTCTTCACATCTCGAATCTGCGTGGGCATGGTGGATCGACGAAAACGATCGTAGCGAGCAACGCATTCATCCACATCCATTCCGATTTCACCCGAGTAGGATCGTAAAAATCCACGAGCGAACACGTCCTCCGGAAGATGGGCCGTGTCATTGTCTTCAAAAGCTTGCAGATATCGCTTAGAAATTCGAGTTGTTCTCGCAATTTGCTCCACTGTTTTACCAGAAGCTTCGCGATGGCGCCGAAGATATTCGCCAAAACTTTCGCGATAGGGCCCNNCGTCATCATTTACCATGATCGGAATTACCTATTCTCTGAATTCATCGTTAAATTGTCTCTACAAAGCCTGCCATAGTAACCATTGGGGTCGAGCTGCGCCCCTTGCTTAAAAAGTTTCATCGCTTCAGTAAGACTCTTCTCTTTCAACAAAATTCCCAAATGATACCGAGGCTCTGCACAATCTACACAGTTTTTCACAGCTTCACTTAGCATCACCTTTGCTCGTTCTTTATTACCTTCATCCAAGTAAAGTTTTCCTAAGTTTTGATAGGGCAAATAAAAATCCTTACGAAGACGAATGGATTCTAGATAATTTGACTTCGCTTCCTCCAAGCGACCCAACGCCTCATTTACCAAACCCAAATTGTTGTGAATTCTCTCCGGGTACATGTAGAGCGGATTCACAAGAGCCTGCTGCAAAGATTTGAGTGCTTTGTCATACGCCTTCATTTCGTAATAGAGCGTGCCCAAATTATTGTGAAATTCAGATCGATGAGAATCACTAGCGATCGCCCCTAGAAATGCCTGTTCGGCTTCCGCGTACTTTCGCTGTCTAAAATAAATGAGTCCCAATAAATTCTTTGCTTCGGGATTATGGGGCGAGGTTTTTAAAGCTTCGAGCGTCGAACTTAACGCGGGAATTAAATCTCCTTTTTCATAAGCTTCCGAAGCAAACTGGTATTGAATTTGAGCCTTTTCGTCGAGCGGCTCCGATTTCGCCTGACTTCGATTGGAGCAACCAGAAAGACCTGCGATAACAACCAAGAACGCCGTGATCTCAATCCACTTTTTCATTCTAAAAGCATACCTCGCCCAGACCGTGAACTGGAGCGCTTTTTTTACAACATCGAAATCAGAGTCAGATATTGCTCTAAAAACGTTCGCTGCAATTCGACGTGGCGATCCCTCGACTGCGCGGCCTCTACTTTGCGCGAAGAGGCCTGCATTTCGCTGCTAGTAAGGGCTTGTAGGTACAAATCCATTTCACGATAGAGAAAAGGGAGCGTTCGCATCATTTCATTTTTTTGATCGGAATTGGCGGAAAAGAAATGCGTGTTATCGACAAGAAATCCCATATCGCTCAAAAAAGTCTCACCTTGGGACAGATTGTCATGAAGTTGCTCCGCCGGAAACGCTTTGGATTCAAAGAGCATTCGTTCTTTGGTTTGAGGAAAATAAAGCCCGACAAAGATTTGGATCTTCTTCTGTGCCTTAAACACCATCATGTATCCACGGGCCGGGGTCGCTTGAGAACCTGCTGTCATGGAAATGGCAGGTTCGTTGAGCGAGCGATAGAGATGCACGAGCTGTCGATCCGCCATCTCAATGTAGCTGTCCTTCATTTGCTCAAACATGAATCGCTCTTCCCAACGCCTTTTCGAGTTCCTTTTGAATCGATTTGAGTCGCTCCAACGACGTCGCTTCGATTCGCAAAACGAGAACCGCTTGTGTGTTACTCGCCCGCACAAGAGCCCAAGAACCATCTTCAAATCCCACCCGAACGCCATCGATCAAAGAAAGTTCAGCACCCTTTTGATTTTCAAAATACTTTCTCGCGCTCTCCACAAGTCGAGATTTTTCCGATTCCTCGCAGACGAGTCGAATCTCGGGCGTCACCATGGAAGCGGGATAACGACTAATCCATTCGTCCAAATCCACATTCAAGCGATCCATGACTTCCAGCACGCGAAGTGCGCCGTAAATTGCGTCATCAAATCCAAAATAGCGATCAGAAAAGAAAAGATGACCGGACATTTCTCCAGCGATGGGAGCCTTTACTTCCTTCATCTTTTTTTTAATGAGCGAGTGGCCCGTCTTGTACATCAAAGGCGCTCCACCCTTTTGTCGGATCATCCGGAAGAGTTTCTCAGAACATTTCACTTCCCCAATAATGGTTGCCCCGGGGCGCTCTTTTAGCACGAGCTCTGAGAGCAACATCAAAATCTCATCGCCCCAGAGAATTCGACCTGTTTTCGTAACCACGCCCAAGCGATCCGCATCGCCATCGAATGCAAACGCTACATCGACCGAATTTTTACATACGTAGTTCTGCAAATCTCTCAAGTTTTCTTCAACCGTGGGATCAGCCTCATGATTGGGAAATCGACAATCTACCTCTTCATAAAAGATATGCAGATCCGATGTGTAAGGCTGAAAAATCTCGCGAACAAAAGCTCCAGCCATTCCATTGGCGCAATCCAAAGCCAGTCGAAACTTCCGTCCAAACTGGAACTGCGAATGAAGAAACTCCCGATACACCTTGGTTAATTCCGCAAAAAGTGAACGATTTGGCCTTACAGAAACAATCGATGTAGCCTCGGGGAGTGCAGCGGCCTCGCGACCTAAAGAGAGAATCTCCTCTCCAAAGAGAGTGTTGCCTGCGATCATCATCTTCAAACCATTATCCTCTTTGGGATTATGTGAGGCGGTGATTTGCAACAGAGCATCGAGCTTAAAATGATGTAAGGCAAAATAAGCCATAGGCGTTGCGATAACGCCGAGATCGGCAATCTGAAGTTGAGCGCCCTCACGTTGAAGACCGCGTGACACGGCTTCGAAAATTCTAGGAGATGATTCTCGAGCATCTCGACCCACACCAATGACGGCCTTATCTCCGCACTGGCTTTTCACCCGGAGTGCAAAAGCGCGAGCGATCCTCTCCATAGTCGGCGAACTGAGCTCACTCTCCGCTCGTCCTCGAATGTCATAGGCACGAAAAATATGAGTGGGTATCTGATGCGTCGAATTTTCGGTCGCGAAAATAAAATACTCCTGATTCCCCCGTGCGCCCTTCAAAGCGCTTGGCGTAGCCATATGAGGATTTAACCCAAGCTCGCGCAAAAACTGAAGCATTTCCTCCAGAGCCTTTTGAGAGTCTTTCTCAGACGCAACTCCTCCCTTTTTTGGCGAATAGCGCGACACCTCGAATTGCGGCTTGAAAAGCAAGATCAGCGGACAAGCGGAAAATCGCGCGAGAAGTACGGGCACGATTTGCTTGAGTGAGATGAAAGAAACGTCCACGGTAATCGCCTCGGGTTGCGCTCGCAAAGACGTCACGTCTAGCTCTCGAATATCCATTTGTTCGAAAAGCTGCACTCGCGGATCGCCTCTCAATTTTTCATGCATTTGATGAGTGCCCACATCTACGCTGATTACCCCTCGTGCACCATGTTGCAAAAGACAGTCCGTAAATCCGCCTGTCGAAGAGCCGACATCCAAGATGACTTTTCCGGTGGGACTGAAGTGTTCCTTTATGGAAGTGAGAAAGCTTTCGAGTTTTTCTCCTCCGCGGCCGACAAAGCGCGAGTTAGACTGAACAAAGGCTGAAAAGTTTTTGGCAACTTTCATGCCCACTTTATCCAAAACTTCACCCGAAGGCTTCGCGCGAACTCGCCCAGCCATAATCAAAGCGCGCGCTTCAACGAGGTCTGCCGCTTCGGCCTGGCTTACAAGCCACTCATCTAAGCGCATGGAAATCCTTCTTTCTATCCACGGCCCATTACTAGAGCGGGAAGTGGCAATGATTTCAACCCTTTAAAGACTCACCGCTGCTATTGTCTTTCGAACCATTTGGCCCTAAAAACAGGACGCTTTGGCAAATACGTGGATCATTCTATTACTTTCGCTCTGCTCCGACGCCCCCTTCCAATGGGAGACGCTGCGTCCGACCGCACGCTTGGAAGTGCAATGGAAGGAGCGGTGGGAACATCATCGTAGATTTTCAGCCCCTCTTTTGCATGCCAGCGCCGGAATTTTTCCGATTTGGGAGAATCGCTGGCGAATGGGGATCGAGCTTTCCACTGCTGGCCCGGAACTCGTCAATGAATCTCCAGCTCAGATCGCTCTCTCAGGAGCCTCGACCGTGAAGGGAATCGGATTGAGTCAGGCTTTCTTTGGCGGAAGCTATCGATGGAGCGTTCTTGAGCTGAGCGCTCAAATCGGAAAATTTGAAAATCCTCTAGCGACCTCTCCCCTGCTTTGGGATTCCGATTTACGTCCCGAGGGAGCGGCTGAAAGTTTAGATTTTAGTTTTAGCGATCAGTTTCAAATCGCTCTCTACGGCGCCCAATATTCTATCGATCAAGTGAGTGCGAGCCTTACGGGAGGCACACCCGTCAGACGCTCATGGATGTTTCAACAAGGTGTGCTTGGTCAGCTCTCGCTTGCAAACGACACTACGATTCGGCTGGCTACCAGCCTCACAATGTTTACGAATGTTTCCGAGCGATTGGCCCGCGCCTCCTCTCAGCACGGTAATTCACTCGAAGATCCCACGAGCCCCAATCCTCATCTGAAAGAAACGTTATGGCCGATTGAATTTTTTGGGGAAGCACGTGCTTATCCGCTTGGAATTCTCACGGTCTTAAAGGGAGCATTGTTGGTAAATTTTCAAACAGACGATCAACAACGAGGTTTCTATACTTCCGCATCGATTGGCAATTCATGGAAAAAAAATAATCTTCAAGGTGAAGTCTCATACATCTATTTGGAACCTGACGTAACATTGGACCTTCTCGCGGATCATCGATTTGGAAATGGCAATCGAAAGGGCCCACGGTTCCAAATGTCGTTCTATGTTCTCGATGGATTGCGCGTGGGTTCCGCTTTTCTCTATAGCGAAGTCCTTCAAAGTAACTTGGATCAGGCCGCTCGAAAGGAATGGACACTTGATTTTGAATATCGATTTTAAAAATTTCCTCATTCGCGCGGTTTGCATTCTCCCCATCGCCATGAGCATCGAGGCTTGCCGATCAAGTCATTTCGAAGATCGCTCGACAGATGCGACGGAACGCGCGTTTTTTTCAGCGACACTTGTAAAATCCAGCGCCACTCAAATGTTAAACACCCCAAAAAATATTTATGAAGTAGAAGCCACTTTAGAATTGAAGAGCTTAAGAGATTCTACTGTCTTAAAGAATCAACCGGTCAAAATTCGTTTTGATCATCCCGCGTTAGAGGATGAAAAAACCATAAGCGCCGCTTCGGATTCTGCAGGTCAATTGGCGTTAAAATTTAAATTCGCGAATGCCAATCGGAATATTGAATCCGTCTACACG
>DDSI01000141.1 GCA_002343335.1 Bacteriovoracaceae bacterium UBA2394 | reverse complement strand
AGACCGCACTACTTTGCCATCCGGCCTCACTCGACCAAAATCTCCATCATATAAAGGACACGGCCGAATCCCTTGTCTCATTGACTGCCTTTTTTGGCCCTCAGCACGGCATTCAGGGCGAAACCCAGGACAACATGATCGAGTGGCAAGATCAGCGCGACTCTTCTCAACGCCCAGTCTATTCGCTCTATGGGCAAAGACGAAAACCCACTTTAGAAAGTCTGAAGGGAATTGATCTCGTTGTCGTCGACCTCTTTGATGTCGGTGCGCGGTACTACACATTTATCTACACACTCGCCTACATGATGGAGACTTGCGCAGAAGCGGGGGTGCCCATTTTGGTTTGCGATCGACCGAATCCCCTTGGCGGAAATTTCATCGAAGGCCCCCTCTTAGATCTGGAATATCGCTCTTTCGTGGGTCGATATGAACTTCCCATTTGTCACGGTCTCACCATCGGCGAACTTGCAAAATTTTTTGCGAGCAAGATCCAGCCCGCGCCAAAGCTCCATATAATTCCGATGAAAGGCTGGAAGAGGAAAATGAATTGGAAAGACACGCAAACTCCGTGGGGTTTGCCGTCTCCCAACATGCCGAATTTTGAAGCGGCCGTACTCTATCCCGGCATGTGCTTGATCGAAGGAATGAGCATCTCCGAGGGCCGTGGAACAACCCGTCCGTTCGAATTGATCGGAGCTCCATTTTTTGATTGGGACAAAATAGAAAGGGAATATCAAAAAATCGCAAAGAGCTTGAGATTCACTCCCGCACACTTCTTGCGACAGGGATTCATCCCCACCTTTCACAAACACTCTGGAGAACTCTGCAAGGGCGTCATTCAAGTCGTGCGAGATCCAAAAAGCTTTCAGCCGGTTCGCCATGCCGTCACGTTATTTTGGATTTTTAGACAATTCTATGGAAACAAATGGAGCTGGAAGCGACCTCCCTATGAATATGAATTCGAAAAGCTTCCGATCGATATTCTCTGCGGCGGCCCGGAAATTCGAGACTGCATCGATCAGGGGGCGTCTCTAAAAAAGCTTTTTGAAAGCTGGACAAAAGACGAGAAGAAATTTGCAGCAAAACGAAAACCATTTTTGATTTATTAACTTATGGCCAAACCGAAAGTTACAGTTACAAAAAAGACAGAGGGTGATGGCACTGACCAAACTCAAGGCGAAGTTAAAAAAGGACTTCCACTTTGGATTATCATCCTCGGGGCCAGTCAATTAGTCGTCGTGCTCATCGGCGTAGGCGGGTTTTTGCTCTTCATGCCTTCCAAAGAAAGTAAGGCGCCGCCCCCCACAAAAAAGGAGGCCGCCGAAGAAGCTCCGGCCGTTCCCGCGCAAGATGTGAATCCCGCCGAAGCGCTCACCTATGGCCCCCTTACTGTGCTCATTAGTTCTATCGGAAAAAATGGCTCTCTCACCTATGTGAAACTACAGATCGCCTTTCGACTAGAGGACGAAGAGGGCCGCACACTCATGGATGCGAATATCGATGCAGTTCGAGAAGAGCTTTCCATGAGACTCTCTGAAAAATCCCCCAACGAGTTCACCACGGGAGGTTCGCGTGAGAGCTTACAGGTTGAGATTTTGGGGTGGGTGAATGGCGTCCTCAAGCAGCCCAAGGTGAAGTCGATTCATTTTATGGAATTCACTCTCAATTGATAGTAATTCATTTCCGTGTCCGCTGTAGACAAACCCCATAAAGTTCATGGCTTGGCGGCATCGAGTTCATGTCTCTTCATCGCCAAACATTACGACAGCGGATTAATCATTCTTCCAAGATCATGGGATCTCGAAAATTGGACGGCGGCCCTCCAATATTTTCTCGCCTTGGAAAAGAAGTCTCTACCCCCCCCAGTATTCGCATTTCCCACGCTGGAAAGAATTTACGAACCCGTGCGACAAGAGCCTGGAGCACTTCATCAACGACTGAGTACTCAGTTCCAGCTGCTTCATCATAAAGCGGCATGCTTTGTCGTTACTCATCGAGAAGCGCTTACTCAAAAAACGCTACCACCCGACGACTATGAAAAAACGATCTTAAATTTAAAGCGAGGGGCATGGTTTTCTCGAGAGAAACTTATCCGAAGTCTTTTGGAGATGGGTTTTCATCAGGACGATTTGGCAGAAGACCGCGGATTTTTTAGTGTGAGAGGACATCTAGTGGATGTCTTTTCTCCCTATGAAGACGCTCCCTGGCGCATCGAATTTTTTGGCGATGAAATTGTTTCCATTCGAAGTTTCGATACGGGATCTCAACGCTCGATATCAGAGGCGGATGAGATCAATCTTTTGCCTACGCGTGAGGTCGTCCTCACGGAAGAGGCGCTGAAAAAAGGAAGGGGCATTATCCGGGATTTAAGTGATGAGCGCGCATTCGATCGATCCGATCGCGATCGACTTTTGCAAGATCTGGAGAATCATCGCGAACTCTTCGAGCCGCGTTGGCTTCTACCGGCATTCGCCGGAAAACACGCTCTTTGCTCGCTCAATGATTATTTGAATCCAAAATGGCCCACGATTTTTATCGACCCCGAATTGAGTGCGAAGGAATCCGCAGAGTTTTTGAAGCAAGAAGATCAAGACTTTAAGCATCTCGATCGAATCGCATTCTCTCCAGAGAAGCTTCGTGCGCCGCTCATCGAGGTGAATAAAGAGATCGACTCCGAACTATGGAGTCGCGTGGGTACAAGTGGTTTCAGCTACCAGACCCTGGACTTCTCCGAACTCTACCAAAAACTACGAAAGGCTCAGGGCTTTCAACCTCTCGTCACGATGATTCGTGATTTTAAAGAGAGGGGTTGGAATATCACCTACGTTGGCCAAAGCGAAAAACGAACGGAAGCTCTGCAAGAGTCTCTGGAAGATCTTGTCAAAGACATTACCTGGACAAAGGGCCCCGCCCTGGAGGGCTTTTCATCCGAAACCTTCTCTCGAGTTTACCTCTCAGAGAAGGATGTTTTCGGCGCTCGAAAGAAGCGGCGCGTTTTGTCTTCTAAATCCACTGAAGAATTTCTGCGCCAGTTTTCAGATTTAAAAAATGGCGATTTTATTATTCATGAGGATCACGGAGTGGCCGTTTTTCGAGGTCTTCAAAAATTGGAAATTCAGGGAGCCGTCAGCGAGTTCTTACATCTTGAATTTGCCGACCAAGACAAACTCTACCTACCCATTTATCGAGTTGATAAAATCACGCGATACGCTCGGGAGGGATATGCAAAGCCTCGCCTCGACAAGCTTGGCGGAACTGCTTTTGAAAAGCGCCGCGCGAGAATTCGAAAAGACATCCTCGCCGTTGCGCATGAACTGCTCCAAATTTCCGCTGCTCGAAAACTTCAAAAGACTGAGCGAAATTCCTCTATCGACGAAGAGGTCTACGGGCAATTCTCCAACGATTTTGCATATGATCTGACTCCCGACCAAGAGCGTGCAATTCGGGAGATCGAAAACGATCTGCTACAGTCGACTTATCCAATGGATCGTCTCATTTGCGGGGACGTGGGATTTGGAAAGACAGAAGTTGCTCTTCGTGCGGCTGCGCTCTGCCTCTTGCAAGGAAAGCAGGTGGCCGTCTTGGCGCCCACGACGATCTTAGTCGAACAACACTATCAAACCTTTCGAAGGCGCTTTGAGAAGTTCAAGTTTGGTATTGGCCACCTCTCGCGCTTTATGAAAGCTCCGGAACAAAAGAAGGTTGTGGCTCTGTGCAAAGCGGGTGAAGTGCAACTCGTCATTGGAACCCATCGCTTGCTCCAGCAGGATGTGACTTTTAAGAATCTTGGCCTACTCATTATCGATGAAGAACAGCGGTTCGGCGT
>DDSI01000258.1:13781-28199 GCA_002343335.1 Bacteriovoracaceae bacterium UBA2394 | reverse complement strand
AATCGGTGGCCACGACACTCCACGACGTTACGCAAAATGATTTCTTTGCCGGAGTTGGGTTACTCGCACTTTGGCGGATGCTTCAAGACTATGCCGAGGTTCGCAGCCAGATCTTTTTGCCTGAGAAGCAAATTTTGGATCAGATCTATGAGGCCCGCCCATCCTCGATGCAATCTCAATCGAAAGCGGAAATGAGAGAGTGGGCTCGGCAACAGTTTAAAGATTCTAAGCCTATCCCAAATGGCAAAGATTTCGGTCCGGATTTGATTGAAGCTCTTCGCATGGGTCGAGGTCTCGAAACTTTCCGAAATGACTTTCGCGAAACGGCGACGCGAGGCTTTCATCCCACGGCGGTTGAAAAAGCGCTCGATCATTTCGAAGCTCGTATGGGTTCGGAATCTCGGAAGTGGAACGAATTTGATCATAGGTATTTTAAAGAAGTTTATGAAATGATGGGCAAAGGTGAGTTGAGCGTTCGCGATCTTCTGATCGCAAAGCAACATTATGCCAGCGTTCGTTATAGAGGAGCGCCGTCAGAATTCAATGTAGTCAAACGACTGTGGTGGAATACGAAGGGGTGGATCTGGAAGGATACCGTCGATCCGCGTTTTACAGCAAAAAAGAAAGCCTTGGAAGTCGCTGAAAAGACCATTCGAAAAGAGACTCTCGAAATTTTGGGACAATCGCGATGGGATGGAAGACGAGGGTGGTTGCAAAATATTCTTCATAGCCCTGTCGATGCGTATCATCGCTGGAGAGTGAATCGCGTGCTAAAGGCCTGGAGAAAGAAAGTCGAAGAAAGTTCTGATTCTCGAAATTTGGCCAATAAAAAGCCTGATTCCCGAAATTACAGACGCAGCAGCCTCGGTAATTCGCTCTTCGAAATCCCGAAGGCAAAATGCTCGCGTTTGATTTCTGCAATGGGCCGCGTTTCGGGCTTTGGCCGCCGTTTAGCGAGGTGGGGCACAGGGGCTTTCGGACTCGCCGCGCTGTTAGCGGGTGTCGTTGCCGGTGGTCGCTACTTGCAAAAGCGCTATTATGGCGAAGAGGACGAGGAAAAATTGAAAGACAATCCGCAATTAGGTCGAGCGCGGCAGGTGAATCAAGTCGAAGCTTGGAAAGAAGATTTGATCATGGATGTGAGCACTGAGCTTCGAGATCTATTCCAAAAATCCTTTCCAGATCTCGAAATTTCACTCACCCCTAAGAGCTTGTCGCCCTTGAATACCATGACCGGATTTCCTGATTTCTTTTATGTCCTTGTAAAACGCCAGGAGCGCGGTGCAAATGCGCGAGAGATGCGAGTCCTGAATGCAAGTGAAGGTATCGCTCTACGGTTTCAAATTGTAACGGAAGGCGAGAATACAATGTTGATGCAGAAACTTGGCCTCCGCCGCACCAAAATTCCAGCTAAAATTTCCTTCAAGCTTTCGAAAGCGGTACGACTGCAGGGCGCTAGAACGCCGAAAGTAATTCGAGCGGAAGGTCAGCTCATGACAAATAAATTCCCTGTTTGGATAGATCCGCAATTTGCAGACTCGGCATTTCGCTAAACCGAGGTGTTAGTCGGGCCAACGTTTCTTCAGCGCATTGACGACCTCTTTTGTTTGGTCCACGCGAGGGTCATCGGGAAATCTTCGAAGAAATTCGGAGTAAACCGAGTAAGCCTTTGCCATCTCCGCTTGAATTTCGAAACAAGCTCCTTCAGCTAAGAGTCGGTCCGCTTGCTCTAAATTCTTTTGCGCGGAGAACCAAGCACAAGCTTCTTCGTACTGACCTGCCGAAAGCATCATAAAGTACTTACGAGTGATGACGGCTTGTTCATAGGGATTAATTGCCAAGGCGCTTTGGTAGAGTTCGAGAGCTAGCCGGTAGTTTTTCTTTTCTTCGGCGGCCTGCGCTCGCTGAACAATCGAAGAAAAGTCCCCTGTGACAATAGGAGCACGATTTGAACGTTCTGAAACTTCGTCTTCCGTCTGCTCTAAATTGGGTTCTACAAAAAATGCGACGGTGGATTTCCAGGCAGAGGTGAGCTGCGATCTTCCCGAAGGTGTGGCGAACATGAGCGTAATGGCGACTGCCATCAATCCCAGTCCAATTCGACTGCTCAGTTTGAACATACGTCCCTGTACTTTTGGGTCGTAGAGGAGGCGTTGATGCCATGTGATCTCAGCGGATTGAATGCGAGAGGCGGTATAGGTGCGCTCTGTTTCTAAACCCTGGTCGAGCATGAGGTCGTCATCTGCGCCACCCACTTGGAGAACATCGCGCCAGCCTTCCGCTTGGGCGGAACGAAGTCGCTTCAGGTAATCCTCGGGAAAACAATTTCGCATGAACTTTGCAATCGTGCGGTCGTCAGAGCGCGGAAAATGTTTGGTAAGAAATGCTTTGATATCCTCCGCAAAATCCCAGCAGCTCTGATAACGAGATTTTGTTTTATGCGCCAAAGCCTTCATGACGATTTGATCCAGTTCGGCTGGGATTTCTTTTCGAATGCTCGATGGCGGTTTAGCATCGGCGGCGCGAACGCGCTCTAAAGTTTCGAATTCGTCTTCCGAGTAAAAGAGAGAGCGAGAGGTGAGAAGTTCCCAAAACACAATTCCTAAACTAAAAATATCGGATTGATGATCGATCTCTTGACCCATGGCTTGTTCGGGAGACATGTAGGAAAATTTTCCCTTCAATACGCCCGAGCGCGTATTCTTTTTTGAAGTCGAACGAATCGCCTTAGCAATCCCGAAATCCAGAATTTTGACCTCGCCATTATAAGAAGAAAGAATATTCGGCGGCGATATATCTCGATGGACGATGTTGACGGCGTTCCCGAAAGAATCAACTTGAGTGTGAGCGTAATCGAGTCCTTTTGCACATTGCATGATGATGGCGCAGGCGACATCCAGGGGAATGAAGGTCCGACGTTCGGAACAAAGTTTGAGCAAACTCGCCAAGTCTCGGCCGAAGACATACTCCATAGCGAGGTAGTAGGTTCCGTCAAGATTTCCGAAATCCAATACCCGAATCACATTGGGATGTTTGAGAGAAAGCGAAATCTTCGCCTCTTCGAGAAACATCTTGATGAACTCCGGATTTGTCGAAAAATTTCTAAGAATTTTCTTCAACGTGAAAACACGATTGTTTGAGGTCTGGGCTTTGTAGATCTGCGCCATTCCTGNNGCGAGTGCTTCTACAATTTTGTATCGGCCAAACTGATCCGCAGTTTTTTCTTCTTCCTGAAATGTTTCAAGGGTAGGGAGGCCGGTTTGAGAGGCTTCGCGATCCTTTCGAATTTCTTCCTCTAAATCGCGGCTGCCTGATGACGAGCGCTGACTTGATTTTTTCCCCTTTCGCACGCTATTAGTTTAGCCGAACTGCTAAAAGATGAGGGGCGCGTCAAAAATGAGCCAAATCCCCGAAAGATCAGCGCTTCTGAAGAGCTTTCTGCGCCGCAGGGCTTTCCGTGATGTACTTTTCGATTCCCGCCAGCATCAAACTCTCTTGTTCGCCATCGCTAGGAAGGGGATTCCAAGTTTGGTTTTGAAAGACCTCTCGATTCAAATGTGCCGATAAAATTGCGCCCTTAGGGTCGTCGGAAACCCGAAGCGTAATACGATGCCGGTCAAACGTTGTGTCTCGAATCCACTCTGAAACCAGAAGCCCGCGCTGGTGATCACGAATTTGAAAACCATATCCTCTCTGCCACTCCAAATATTGTTCTGCCAATATGAGGAGTGTCGTAGGAGGAAGTTTCGATTGAAGAAACGTTTTCTTCATCGGCTGCATCTCGTGCTGACTTGTCACGCAGGCAGACGATAGGAGCGCTAAAAGTAGGACGAGGTGAAATCTTATACCACGGTGAGCCATGACTCATATTTTGAGTTTTTGCCGGCTACAATGTCAAAAAATCGTTTTTGAATCTCCTGCGTAAGTTCCCCGGGCCGCCCGGCACCGATTTTACGCATATCGACTTCGGCAATGGGGGTGATTTCCGCGGCCGTTCCGCAGAGAAATGCTTCGTCGGCATTGTAAAGTTCGTCACGGGTCATGCGGCGTTCGGCAATCGAAAGATTCATATCTTCAAGGATTCGAACAATTGTGTCTCGCGTGATACCTTCCAGGACGGTTTCCACCGACGGAGTAAAAACCTTACCTCTTTTCACGACAAATAAATTTTCTCCGGATCCTTCGGCTAAGTAACCTTCCGGGTCTAATAGAATGCCTTCATCAAATCCCATTTTCTTGGCTTCCACTTTCGCCAATACAGAGTTGATGTAATTTCCCGTGAATTTCGCCTTCGTCATCGAAATATTGGGATGATGCCTCGTAAATGATGAAATTTTAAGGCGGCTGCCTTTGTTCATCGCTTCAGCTCCGAGATACTTACCCCAGTCCATCGCCAGGATCGCCACCGAGGTAGGATGAGAGGTGGTGTCAAAATAAACTCCTAGGGGACCCGCATCCAGGTAGGCAAGAGGACGCAAATAACAGGCGCCGAGTTCTGCGCCCTTCACGGTTTCTCGGCATGCTTCAACCAGTTCGTCGAGCGTGTATGAGATAGGAATCATTCCCGTGTGGCAAGAAGCCAGCAGGCGTTGCATGTGATCTTTACATCGAAAAATCGCCAATTTTTTATTCTGCAATTCATAAGCGCGAATCCCTTCGAACGCCGCTAAACCATAGTGGAGGGAATGCGCTGTGATATGCACATTCAGATTCTCCGAAGGAACCATCTTTCCGTTATACCAAGCTAATTTTCCGAGTTTATTGCCGTAAGGCTTACGATCTGCCGACATGCGGACATTTAACAAAATTGAAACCTTGAAGCCCAGGGGAAAATGAGAGCAGAAAATTTCACTGGGCAGCGCTGTAATTTTGTTTCACTTGCCGCTGGCCATTTTAGCGCCATTCAGCTCCACGCTGTCTCTTTTAGCATACAGATCAAAGAGAGTTGCGAGGGCTTCCACGTCGCTTCTTTCTTTCTCTTCTTGAAGCGCTTTCAATAGATCGCGGTTCTTAGCTTTGATAGCCGCTTCCACTTTCTGAGTCCATGAATCCGTTTTTAATTTGACTACGGAAGTGTGCGCAAAGAGCGCGGAACTTTTTGTTTGGTCTGATAAAAACATCTCCACTTGATTGACCGATAGCGGTTGATTCAAAGAAATATTCTCAACAGTGAATAGCTCTTCATTTTCCTCATGCGCCGGTTGAGTGAGTGGCAGGATAACATGAGGAGTCACTCCGCGTTTATGAGGGGCTCTTCCGTCCATCGTAAGGTAGACGGCTCGCGTTCGACGGAGGACGCCGAGTTCCGGTTCTTGTGGTTCGATAATCTGCACAGATCCTTTGCCATAGGTTTTATCCGCGCCATCGGAAACCACGAGCCCAGCGCCAGAGGCTTTTACATTGCCACTGACAATTTCTGAAGCGCTCGCCGAATGTTCATTTACTAAAAGCATGAGCGGATAGATTTTAAGGTTTTGAGCTTCTTCAATGTACCCTTCTCGAAAGCGCACGGGCCGAAGAGGAATAGTCTTCTGTTTTTGCTTCTCGTAAGCAATCGGAATGCCTAGGGGAATATGAGTTTGGGTAAGAAGAGCGGAAAGCTCGATGGCTTCTTCCAAACGACCCCCGGGATTGTCTCGGATATCTAAAATGAGACCATCTCTTAGCTGAATACCTCTTGCAGATGCCGTAGAGCGTGCAGTTGAAATGGCACTCTTTAAAACGCGAGTGCTATCGGGCGAGAAAATCGGAAGGTGGCAATAAAGTACGGGAGAAAATTTCTTATAATCACAAAGTTTTTGGATCTCACGGCCAGGCTCTTCTACCACTCCGCGTTCAGCTTCAACTACAACCAATTTTCCGCTTCGTAAGACGGATAACGTGACGGTAGAATCTTTTCCTCTGAGTCGATAAAGAGCTTCTTCAAAAGAGTGATCGGCTACAGAAAACGCCCCATTAATCTTGACGATAATGTCCCCTTTTTTGAGACGTCCTGATCTCTCGGCAGGACCATTTTTAACGACATCGAAAATAAAAAGCCCGTCGGGAACTGCTGTTACATTCACTCCAAGACCTTTGAATTCTCCACTCACTGATTCGTTGAATCGTCGATATTCCTCATCGGACATATAAGTAGAGAAGGGGTCAAAGGCAGCAAGAGTTACTCGAGTGATCCATTCTTCCATTTGATTGGAATCGCTGAGTGTCGGAAAGGCGAGCTCTGAAACCGCTTTGGCGAGAAATTCAGTGAGAATATCTTTCGAATATTCAAGCTGATGGCTCGTGAATATTTTCACAGTAGATCTGGAGTAATTGCCAATGAAGAGATTTGCTCTTTCGTCCCGTGAATTTTTTTTCGAATCTAACTTGTCCTCGCTTTCCATTTCTGTAGGTCCGCCCTCAATTCCAGCTCGGATTGAGCTTAGCGCCCGCTTTCGAAATTCTTCTTTGGACGATTTTGCTTCAGCGACAAGCGATTCAAAGTGAGAGCAATCGTTTCTCTCGATTCCAGCAAGGTACTTCGCAAAATCTGGTGCATCTTCGTCTCCAATTGCGACGAGATCCATCGGGTCTAAGTATTGCTGCGTTCTTTGAACGAGCTTCTTCTGTCGTTCAGGGGTCCATGTCAGATCTTGAATCGCTCCATTCGCATAGCTTTCGAAAAGGCTTTGAAGGCGCCCGCAGGACTGCGGAGCCTCTGCGTGGGCAACACCCACCTGCAGGCCGATTGCGACGCTAAGAACTAAGAACTTGGCGAAATTCTTCATACCCCTCAAACCTCGATCATGTACTTCGACGACCCAAAAAATCAGAAACCCTATAAAGAGCTTCTTTAGCAAAGAAGCCGAAAATCCGCAACGAATCTGACGGGTTGCGTCAATTATTTTTATAGGGTTTTTTCCGGTGGAATTTCAAACGCTTAAGATTTTAGCTTTTGTTCCAGCAATTCCTTTAAGCGAGCAGGATGCCCTTTGCCTTTGAGCGCCTTCTGACACTGTCCCATGAAGAATCCAAAGAGCTTGTCCTTTCCGGATTTCAGTTCAGCCAATTGCCTCGGATTTCCCTGGATCACTTCCTCAATGGCGGCGAGCAGCGCCTTGTCGTCGGATACCTGGGAGAGACCTTTTTCGCTCACAATTTTCTCGGCGGATTGTTTGCTCTCCAGCATGTGCTCAAAAACTTCCTTTGCCAAATTGAGAGAAAGCGTTCCCCCCTGGATGAGTTTCAATAAATCAATGAGCGCCTTTGAATCAGGATAAAAAGTCGCAAAATCCGTCTCCACATTGGCGATCTTCGCGAGCACATTAGTTTGAATAAAGGTGGAGGAGAGTTGATCATCGCCCGTTGCTTTTGCAACGTCCTCGTAATAGTCGGCTAAAGCTTTTGAAGCTGTGAGCACTTCCGCATCGTACGGAGTGCGATGATAATCCTTAATAAACCGCTCCATTTTCTCAATCGGCCGCTCCGGCAGATCCGCTTTCATTTTGCTTACGGTCTGATTTGAAAGTTGAAGGGGTAAAAGATCGGGCTCCGGCATGTAGCGGTAGTCGGCCGCCTCCTCTTTGGAGCGCATGGAATGGGATTGGTTTTGACTGGCATCCCAAAGTCTTGTCTCTTGGACCACACTGCCGCCTGACTCGAGCACCTGATACTGGCGAATCATTTCAAAAGTCACCGCGCGCTCTAGATTTCGAAATGAATTGATGTTCTTCAGTTCCACGCGGGTTCCAAATTTCGAGGCCCCATGCCTTCGCAGGCTCACATTGGCGTCGCACCGAAAGTTTCCTTCCTCCAAATTACCTTCGCAGACGTCCAAGTAACGAAGTACGAGTCGCAATGCTTTCAAATAGGCCACCGCTTCATCCGGCGATCGCAAATCGGGCTGTGACACAATTTCAATCAGCGGCACGCTCGAGCGATTCAAATCCACCAATGAAATCCCCCGATCGTCAAAGTGCAAATTTTTCCCCGCATCTTCTTCCATGTGAATGCGAATGAGACCAATGCGTCTTTTTTCACCATTCAAATAAAAAGTGACACCGCCATTCAAAGCATAAGGTCGATCGTATTGAGAAATTTGATAACCCTTCGGAAGGTCAGGATAGAAATAATGCTTTCTCGAAAAAACACTTACGGGCTGAATCTCACATTCGAGTGCCAGGGCTGTTTTCACCGCCATCGTTACCGCTTCTCGGTTGAGAACAGGCAGTGCGCCGGGCATTCCCGTGTCGATCGTCGACACTGCCGTATTCGGAGCTTCACCAAAAATATTTGTGGCTCCGCTCATGATTTTTGTTTTCGTTTTCAATTGAGCGTGAACCTCTAAGCCCATGACGGGTTCATAAGTTTTTAAAACGGTTTCCAAGCTCATGCTCATAGTGCCAACCTTCGTTGAAAGGGCTGAGCTCTTTCAAAAGCTGCCGCGGCTCCGAGTAACTTCGCTTCGGCGAAAGGAGGGGCAATGAATTGACCTCCAATCGGTAAATTTTGAGAATCATGGCCCACCGGAAAGGCGATTGCAGGCACTCCCGCCAAGTTAATCGACACTGTATAAATGTCCGACAAATACATTTGAAGAGGATCATTTACTTTCTCGCCAATCTTAAACGCGGTCGACGGAGCAACCGGAGTGAATAGAAGGTCCACTTCTTTGAAAGCATTTAAAAATTCCGATTGAAGTTTCGAGCGCACAAATTGGGCTTTGGAATAATAGGCATCATAGTATCCGGAGCTGAGCGCGAAAGTTCCAAGCATAATTCGGCGTTTCACTTCCGAGCCGAATCCTTCCGATCGTGTTTGCATGATCAAGTCCTTCAGAGACTTAAATTGCTCAACACGTTTTCCGTAGCGAATGCCATCATATCTCGCGAGGTTCGACGCGGCCTCAGCGGTCGCTACCAAGTAATAGACCGCGATTCCATAAGGCGTGTGAGGAATGCTTGCTTCACGAATGATTGCGCCTTCTTTCTCAAGAACCTTCAAATTAGATTGCAGGTTCTTTTCAATTTCAGGATCAACGCCACCTTTTTGAAAATATTCTTTAGGCAGCCCAATTTTAACGCCCTTTAGTGAAAAACTTTTGCAGGCCTCAATATAATTTTCTGTTTTCACCGGCATAGATGTCGCATCGCGAGGATCGCGTCCTGCGATGGATTGCAAAATGTGTGCGCAGTCCAAAGCGTCGTCTGCCATCGGACCGATCTGATCGAGAGAGCTCGCAAAAGCAATCGCGCCCGAGCGAGACACGCGTCCGTAGGTCGGCTTCAATCCTGTGATGCCACAAAATGCTGCGGGTAAACGAATGCTGCCGCCGGTATCGGTTCCAAGTGCGCCCACGCAAAGTTCCGCAGCTACCGCGGCCGCTGAGCCGCCGCTACTTCCACCGGCCGTGCGATCAAGAGCGCATGGATTTTTGACAGGACCGAATGATGTGTTTTCATTGCTGGAGCCCATCGCGAATTCGTCGCAATTGGCTCTACCCACGAAAATCGCGCCATCTTTTTCCAAGCGTTCGGTCACGGTAGCGGATCGGGGAGCGCGATAACCCTTTAGAATTTTGCTCGAGGCATTCAACTCCTGTCCTCGAATGGAAATCATATCTTTGATCGCGATGGGGAGTGCCCCGAGAGGTAAGTTTCCCAATGTCGATTTCGACTGATCAAATTTTACCGCGCGTTCCAGCGCATCCTTTTCAAAAATTTCGAGCAGCGCATTTAATTTTTCATTTCGAACCCGCACGCGTGAGAAAAAATCTTTGTAGTATTCGGTGACTCCAATTTTGCCGGATCTAAAACCTTCTTTGAGTGTGGCAAGTCGACCCATATTCAATCTCTTTCAATGATCGAAGGAACTTCGAATAGCAATTCTCCGGGAATACCACCGGTTTTAGGTGCATTCGAAAGTGCCTCTTCATTCTTCAGGTTCAGGCCCCGAATATCGGTAGACTCCGAATCTTCGTCTCCGCGCAATGTCGCTGAAGGATCTAATCCGAGTTCTTTATAAAATGCCGAACTGATGTGAAATTCTCCCATCTCCTTGGCTTCCGTTTCCGTCATGGGAATAGCCTGAAGTTGACCCACATATTTTAAGATCTGTTCAAATTGTGTTTGGAAGGCGGATTTTTCCTCCGCGGAGAGTTTCAAATAAGCAAGTTCGGCAACCTTATCGACAGAGAACGACATGAGGCTTTAAGACTCGTGCAATATCCGTCAGGAATCAAGCTGAAGACCCCAAAATTGGTTTCCCGATGTTGACAGAACGAGGTTGGCTGGCAATCTTCGACGGGCATGAACATTAAGGCGACAGACATTCGAAAGGGTTACGTTTTACGATTTAAAGACCGAATTGTGCGTGTGGTTTCCTCCACTCACCATACCCCGGGCAACTTACGGGCCATGATGCAGGTCGAAATGAAGGACGTCTCGAATAACGCGAATATCAATCATCGTTTTCGAGCCGACGATACCGTTGAAAAATTGAACGTGGATTTTATCAATATGGAATACCTCTATCAGGAGGGGGATTCTTTCGTGTTCATGAATACGGAAAACTATGAGCAGACCTATCTTACGGCTGAATTGGTAGGAAATCAGGCGGGGTACTTGCTCGCCAATATGAAAGTAAATGTTTCATTCATCGAGGGGAAACCTGTTTCCATTGAGCTTCCTCCTCGTGTCACTTTGAAGGTTACCGCTACGGAGCCCGGGATTCGAAACGCGACGGCCACGAATGTATTAAAGCCTGCCACGCTCGAGACGGGGATCAGCGTCGGCGTTCCAGCTTTCATTAGTGAAGGTGAGTCCATCATTGTGAGCACCGAAACCGGGGAGTATATGAGCCGCGCCTAAGGCGCTAGATGTGCTCGCTTAAACTCGAAGTTTGCGTTTCAAAAAGTCGATCGATTGCTGAATCGCCTTTCGATTAAACACAAAGCTTGCCACATGGCCGTGCCGCGACTCGTGCGTTTCCACCGCGATTCCCGCTGATTTCAAAGCAGTCTCCATTTTATACATTTGCTCGATCTCAACGAGCTGATCTCTTTTGCCGTGGTACAAGAAAAACGGAGGCGAGTTTGGAGTGATATAAAAAATGGGGGAGGCTCTTTCATAAAGCTTAGGATCCTCTTGATACGTTCGGCCTAAAAAACGCCGAACAATGGGGGAGCGTCGATAGACGGTTAAATCGAGTGGCGCTCCTCCAGCAACCACTGCCTTAATTGCGGGGTAACTCTTTTTTACCCAGGGAGCCGTGAGCCCGGCGCGTTGTCGTTGCGCTGGAGTTTGAAGAAGGGCGACGAAGGCGGCCAAATGCGCGCCCGCAGAGTAGCCCATCGCTCCGATGCGCTCGATATCAAGGTTATACTTAGACGCATGATTTCGAATCCAATCGAGGGCTTCCAAACAATCCTCGATTTGAGCCGGATAAATAGGATCAGGGGCTAACCGATAGCTAATATTAACGACGGCCATACCCGCCTCTTGGAGAAACTTTGCGATGACGTGCATATCCTCTTTAAGGCGCGATGCCCACCCGCCCCCATGAATAAGTAAAAGAGGAACATAGGGAGGAGGCCTACAGGGCAGATAAAGATCCAACCGCATTCCCGAGGCGCAAGAATATAAAATGTCGGCTTGCGTGGGCTTGGAAAATGAAACGAAGCGCGGTCGCCAGGTGAAAAAATTCACCCCCGCAGTCTATTCTCAATTGAGCCTGCTATCTACTATTTGAAAGGCCTCAGGAATGACTCTTAAGATTTGCTTTGCTTCCCTTTCGGCTAATTTTGCCTCAGAAAGTTTTCTGAGAATTTCATTCCCATACTTTGAGTTCGTGAGGGCAAGTTCGATTGGATAATTTAGATAGGATGCAGCTGACCGAGACCTAAAGTCGTTAGGGGCCTTGGTCCTAGGATCATGAAAGTTGGTGATATAAAAATTAAAGGCCTTTGCTTTTTTTACTAAATCTTCTTCTTGTCCATCGATGGATTGCTTGAGATCTGCAAATTCTGCCTGCAAACCGCTAAACCAGTTCCTATATTCTTCTTCGAGTTGCTTTTGCCGAGCCTTGGCAGTGGTGAGATCGGTGAGAGTTTTCTGATGCAGGGATTTCCATCGAGCTTGTTGTTGAGCGATGCTTTGATTCATTCTGTTTTGCTGTTGCCGAAGAGCGAGAAGCGATTCATTGGGTTCTTCTCGGTCTTCTGGCGTCAACTCATTGTGCTCAAAGAGTGCTGCTTGTACCTTGCGCTTCAGAACTTCCGCCTGCCGAAGTGCCGTTCGATAGTTCCTTAGATCGCTCTTGGCTTTTTCCACCGCGATCGAAGAAAAATCGCCATTCTGGCTCGCATGCGTCGTCTTTAGAACTTCCGCCATGCATTTTTCCAGGGGGCCTATAGCGTGGAGGCGCTGCGCCGAATTGGAGACCAACAAAATAAAGGAAATCAAAAAGACTTTAAGCACGCTCATTCATTCACACCTTTCAAAAGGACACACTTCTCTCTTTTAAATGCAATGGCCATGCCAGTGGGCGGCGGGCGCTTTCAAGAGAAAATCGAAAGAAAAATCAGTACTTTAGTAATGAGCAGCCGTTGCAATTTCAAGTCTGAATTGCGACATTCCACCGCTCAGGAGGAGGGCAGGTCGCAGTGAGATTTCCCCAATGAATTCGCCAAGAATGCAGGCCAAATCCGCCGGACCAATCCTTTCCCCCGTAAAGCGAGTCTCCCGAAATCGGCCATCGGGAATGAGCTAAACCGGCCCGAATTTGGTGCCTTTTTCCAGGTCCTATTAACTCCACTTGAAGCAGGGTTCGTTTTCCCCATCGCTCTAAGATTTTCCACCGACATTCCCCCCTCGTTTTGGGAGCGCCTGTCGTGGAGACGGAGGCTTTTTTGGAGCGCCGATAACGGCTTTCAAAGTGAAGAGAAAATCCTCCGGAAGATAGAGAAGGAACTCCATCGATCACTGCCAAATAAAATTTTTGCATGGTCTGTGAATCGCCCAGAGCTTCTTCGGCGGCCTTAATGGCTACCGAATTTCGCGCTGCAAGAATCAAACCTGAGGTTTCAAAGTCTAGGCGATGAAGCAATCCGGCTTCTTCCAATTTTTTCTGATCTGGAATTTCGCTCTTTATCCAACCTTCTAGCGACGCCGCGCTCGCATTGGTGGAAGAGTGAAGGGTGTGCATGTGCGAGGGCTTCGACAAAAATAGATAATCCGGAGTTTCGTGTAAAAGAGAAGGGAGCTTAGAGTCCGCTGCTTTCTTTGGCCGCGAGACCTTCACGGTTGGCTTGATACTTTTGGACAAGTTCTTCTTTTTCACGATCTGACATCGCCGAGGTGGCTTCGACCACAATGGACTGTTCTCTTTGCGTTTTCAAGTCCCGAGCCGAAGCTTGGACGATTCCGTTTGAATCAATCGTAAAACTTACCTCGATTTCCGGCTCTCCGGCCTTTGCAGGCGGAATATCGGTGAGCGAAAACTCTCCTAAAAGCACATTCTCAGAAGCCAAATGAGAATCGCCCTGTAAAACTTGAATCTTCACGGCGCGTTGGTTGTCGGAGACCGTGGTAAAAATATGGCTCGCCTGCGTGGGGATCGTTGAATTTTTGGGAATGAGAGTTGAAAACAACCCGCCCGCGGTTCGAATTCCCAAGTTGAAGGGCGTCACATCGAGTAAGAGGAGGGGTTGAGACGTTTCTGCCATGAGCGTGCTACCCAAAATGGCAGCGCCAATGGCTACCGCTTCATCAGGATGAACATTCTTCGCTGGTACTTTGCCAAAAAACTCTTTTACTTTCTCTTGAACCTTCGGCATCCGGGTCATTCCGCCAACTAAAATGACATCGTCAATGTCGGACGTTTTCAAACCAGCCATTTCAATCGCATCATTACAAATTTTGATGGTCTCTTCGATAAGATCTTCCGTCAGGCGCTCCAAATCGAGGCGATGCAAAACGGTTCGGAGATGTTTCGACTCACCATTCATCGTCGCCACAAAGGGAAGGTTGATTTCCGTTTCAAGCAACGTCGAGAGCTGGCACTTGGCTGCCTCGGAGGCATCCTTCAATCGTTGCAGTGCCATCTTCTCTGACTTGAGATCGAATCCCTGTTCTTTTTGAAAAATTCCGGCAATGTGCTGAATCACTCGGTCATCAAAATCCTCGCCACCGAGATAGGTGTTTCCTGCAGTCGCTAGCACCTCGAAAGCGTCCTGCGTAATTTCAAGAATGGAAATATCGAACGTACCTCCGCCTAAATCATAGACGGCAATTTTCTTATTCATGCGCTTCTTAAATCCGAAGGCGAGCGCAGCGGCTGTAGGCTCATTCACAATTCGAAGAACTTCAAGGCCTGCGATGGTTCCCGCATCCTTCGTCGCTTGCCGCTGGCCGTCGCTGAAGTAGGCGGGCACGGTGATCA
>DDSI01000258.1:0-13709 GCA_002343335.1 Bacteriovoracaceae bacterium UBA2394 | reverse complement strand
CACCAATTTATAGGGCACACTCCCGACGGCTCGTTGAACCTCAGGCGATTCAAAATTTCGTCCGATTAATCGCTTTGCACAGTAAATTGTATTCTCAGCATTCGTGACGGCCTGTCGTTTGGCGATATGACCGACCATATGCGAACCCTCAGGATTGAAAGCGACAACGGAAGGAAGAGTACGATAGCCGCCCTTCTGTTCAAGGACGCGCGGCGTATCCGCTTCCATGATGGCCACGCAGGAGTAGGTGGTCCCGAGATCTATTCCGAGGACAATTTCACGCATGATGAGACAGTGCTTCTATCTTATCGCGGAATGCTTTTCTTGGCTTGCTGGGGCTGTAAAGGGCTTAGGGTTTTGTTTTATCCACAATGCGTCGAGCGCCGCCGTGGCTTGGTTGAATTTTCAAGACTTCCTCCGCTTCTCGAAGGGCAGCGTCGTCATCGCCTAAAAATAAATGACATCGTGCGAGAAGGTAACGAGGCTCTGGGTCCTTTGGAAGCTTTGCCTTTGCACGAAGCAGTCGCTCCTTGGCGTCACGCACTTTATCCACCATTTTCAATTCGACAATTTGTTTCGCCCACAGGAGCTGTGCGTCGGTAAGATCGGGATCGCATCGCATCGCATCTTCCGCCATTTGCAAAATGTCTTGGCCGGAACCTGCCAGTTGAACTTTCACATGGGCCTTTTCAATAATCTGCTTTGCTTTCTCTTTGAGCATGTAAGGACGAACATCATTCATCGCCTTTTGATACTGTTCACGATTGGCGTTCAACTGAACTGCGAGAACATAAGAATTGTAGGCGGCCATATAATCGCGGGCTTTCTCCTGTTCCAAACCCTGCTTAAAGTGATGCTCGGCTTTACCAATCTTTTGCACTTCTTGAGAGAGAGTCTTAGGAATGGTGGGTGGCGCCTTCGGACGATTTTGCAGATTCAGTTTTCGATTAATAGCTTCACGCTCGTGGCTGTTTTTAAGAGTGGCGTGAGCTTTTTGAATCCGAGTAAAAATGGAATCCAGTTTCTGTTTGTAAGGGCCCATCGAGAATTTAAAAAATCGGTCAGGATGAAACCGTTTTGAAAGCGACAGATAAAGACGCTTCATTTCTTGTTCGCTCGTGCGGGGAGTGGCTTCTAGAATTTCATACGGATTAGTTGCCGCTTCGATCGATTCAAATTTCTGTAGAATTTCGATTCGCATGGCGCGATTTAACGTTTTCCATTCTGGGTGTGCCTCATCCGCGGCCAGTTCCCGGGCCACAAATTCTGAGAGCGGCGCCGCAGGTTCGCCGGGAGCTTCAATCCATTCTGCAGCGCCCTTTTTAACAAGATCTTGAAGGCGCTTGGCGGTTTCCTCAGCGGAGAATGGAGAGATAAGAACGACTTCATGCAGCGGAAGACCATCGCCTAAGCGTGACCAGAGAAATCCTTCTTCGGCACTAAGATTGGAAAGATTTTGGTTATCGGTCACTTTAGCGCGAATTTTCCGCGCTGGACCGGAATCCGAAGTCATTTGTCCCCCGAGTCGATTCTAACACAGCAGCGTATTAAGCTCGGGGATGCGCCCGGTCAAAAATTTCGAGGAGTCTCTGCTTCGATACGCTTAAATAGCGCTGCGTCGTCGAAAGAGAGGTATGTCCGAGCAATTCTTGAATGAATCGGAGGTCCGCTCCCCCATCCAGCAAATGAGTTGCCGTGGAGTGTCGAAAGAGATGCGGATGCAAATGCTTTCGAAAGTTTCTGTCTTTGCAAAAATCTCGAAACCATCGACGAACCACTCGCGGATTCACGGCTTTGCTCGCATCGGTCTGTGAGGGAAACACGAAGGGAGAGTCGGGATGTTTTTCTCTCTGACGTTCCAACAATTGAGTCATCAAGGGATGAAGCGGAACGATCCGAAACTTCCGACCTTTGCCTCGAAGCCGAGCCTGCTTCTGCAAAAAATCCACTTCCTTCCATTGCATTGAACAAGCCTCAGAAATGCGGCATCCCGTTCCATAGAGAAATTCGAGGAGAACGGTAAATGTGCCGTGAGTTGTCTGCAGAATTTCCGATACTTCATCGAACGAAAGGACGCGTGGAAGTTTCTTTTCGCTGCGGACGCGGGGAAAATCTAAGAGTGGAAAATCTTTCGTGTGACGAGTGATCTCCGTAAAAAACACTCGATAGGTTGAAAACATTCGACGAATCGTTGCCGGTGCATAGTCGCGCTGTAATTCGGCACAGAATCGATCCCAGGCTTGAATGTCTAAAGCGGCGGCGTTGTTTTCTAACCATTGATGGAGGTGTTCGAGATCCGATCGTCTTGCTCGGAAAGTTTCCGGGCTAAAACTCCGCTCGAGGACTTGCTCATCCAGGTAGCGCTGCCTCCATTGCTCCAGTTTTCCTCTTTCCATTGCTTCAGCTGGGACAGAGCCTGACTGGCTCTAAGAGCGTTTCGTTCGGATTTCCCCAGTCTCCTTCCCTTTAGTGTAGAACCGTCTGATATTTGAGATGATGCGTCAGGGAGAAGTCCGAAGTTAAAATTCATGGGTTGAAAATGAAGAGGGTCGGAATGATTGAGATATCGGACTAAACTGCGCATGGCTGTTAACTCAGGCAACATGCGAAATCCTGCCATCTGCAGCGCCGCGTAATGTCCTGTCGCAACCGCTTCCGTGTATCCTTCACTGCCAATCAATTGTCCTGCAAAGAAATAACCAGGCTTTCGAATGAGCTCCAATTTTTCATTCAAATGTTTTGGAGCGTTGATGAAAGTATTTCTGTGCATAGCGCCCAATCGCACAAATTCCGCATTTCCCATTCCGGGGAGTTTTCGAAAGACTCGCTCTTGCTCCGGCCACTTCATCCGCGTTTGGAACCCTACCATGTTGAGCAATTCTCCGGCTGCTTTCTCTCTCCGAAACTGAATGACCGCGTAGGGCCGTGGCTTTAAGTTTTCGGGATTGAGCCCAATCGGTCTCATGCAACTAAATGCGAGTGTATCTTCACCGCGCTCGGCGAGAACTTCGATGGGTAAGCAGCCCTCAAAAAATTTTAATGACTCTTCCGGATGATGGGCTTCCGTCTTTTCCGCTGTGAGTAAATCATTTCGAAATTCAAAGTATTGTTCCTTCGTGAGGGGCAAGTTCAAATAGTCTGAGCCAAACGGATCATGGCGGGCCCCCCAAAAAAATTTCTCCATTTCAAGCGATTCAAGAGTAATCACTGGCGAGGTCGCGTCGTAAAAATAAAGTCCGTCGTCCTCCAAAATTCTTAAGAGATCCTTCATGAGTGCATCGGACGACAGCGGGCCGCTCGCCACTAAGGTGGGTGTGTGAGTGGGAAGACTTCGGCATTCTTCCTCTCGATAAGTAATGCGAGGATGATTTTTTAACGCTTCTGTAACGCATTGAGAGAAGAGTTCTCGATCCACGGTGAGCGCCTTTCCTCCTGGAATTCGACAGCGCATTGCTATTTGCATGAGAGGAGATTGCAGTTCCATCAGCTCCGCTTTGAGAAGGCCATGAGCCGATCCATGTTCCAAAGATTTGAAGGAATTCGAACAGACAAGTTCCGCCGCTCCGGGCAATCGATGAACCGCAGAATACTGAGTCGGCTTTTGTTCGATAAGAACGACTTCGAATCCAAAATTTGCAAGAACAAGTGCCGCTTCACTTCCTGCGAGTCCTGCTCCAATTACAAAAGTTTGCTTTGAGGCGAGTTGCGTCATAAAAATACTTCGTTCAACTTAGGTAACGTGTTTCTCGATAAAAACAACCAAAACTCACTTTTCAAAAATTTTGTGGAATGAACTCTGACTTGTATGCGAGGAATAGGGCCCTTAAGATAAGGTGATCCATGGCAAAACAAAGTTCAACGACTGCGGACGCTTCGAAAGCTGAAGCGAAGGCAAAGAAAGCGGCAAAGAATAAATCGGATGTGGCCTCATCCCATAAAGTGCCGCCGCGCAGTTCAGGCGCGCGCCCGAAGCCTCTTGTCATCGTTGAGTCGCCCACCAAAGCCAAGACCATCCGCAAATTTTTGCCCTTCGATTTCCATGTGGAGGCCTGCGTGGGCCATATTCGCGATCTTCCGGCCTCGGCCAAGGAAATTCCGGAGAAGTATAAAAAGGAGAAGTGGGCCAATTTGGGGATCGATGTGGATCGAAATTTCACCCCTCTCTATATAATTCCTTCCGGAAAGATAAAGATCATTCGTCACCTTAAGGATTGTCTCGAGGATGCCACGGAATTGATTCTCGCAACGGACGAGGATCGCGAAGGAGAGAGCATTTCCCACCACTTATTGGCCGTTTTGCAGCCCAAAGTGCCAGTGAAGCGAATGGTGTTTCATGAAATTACCAAAGAGGCGATTGCCGAGTCGTTGAACAACTTTCGAGAAGTGGACGACAAATTAGTCCAAGCTCAGGAGTCGCGACGCATTTTGGACCGGCTCTATGGCTATTCCCTTTCTCCTCTGCTTTGGAAAAAAATTGCGTACGGCTTAAGCGCGGGTCGAGTGCAATCGGTGGCCACTCGCCTCATCGTGGAGCGAGAAGAGCAGCGCATTCGGTTTAAAAAGGCGATTTACTGCGGAATGATCGCCAATCTTTCTTCGCCGAAGGGAGAGTTAGAGACCAAACTTCTGAAGGTCGGACCGAAAAAGATCGCTACCGGAAAAGATTTCGACGAGCACACCGGAAAAGTTATCGAGGGAAAAGATGTTTACCTTCTGATGAAAGACGAAGCGCAGAAGCTCGAAAAAGAATTGGGCTCAGCGACCTGGCGGGTGTCTGAGGTGAATGAAAAGCCTCTCTCTCGAAAATCTGCGCCGCCTTTTATCACTTCAACTTTGCAGCAGGAGTCGAACCGAAAATTAGGACTATCCACGAGAGACACGATGCGAGTGGCGCAGGGACTCTATGAAAAAGGGTTTATCACCTATATGCGTACGGACTCTGTGAATCTTTCTGCGGAAGCCATTTCCGCTTCTAGACGGCAGGTGGAAGGACTCTATGGCAAAGAGTATTTGAGTGATGGTCCAAGACAATTTGCTTCCAAATCGAAGGGAGCTCAAGAAGCTCACGAAGCCATCCGTCCTGCCGGGCAAGAGTTCAAAGTGCCGCAAGAGACCGGGCTCTCTGGAATTGAACTCGCGCTCTACGATCTCATTTGGAAGCGAACCGTCGCTACTCAGATGGCGGATTCCAAGCAGTTGAGTGTCGCGATCGTAGTCGACGCGAATGTGAAGGGCGTTGAACCTCGCGCTCAATTTCAAGCGTCGGGGACTCGAATTTTATTCCCAGGATTTTTGCGAGCGTACGTGGAAGGTACCGATGATGCGGAAGCTGCGCTCGAAGAGCGAGAAGTGATTCTGCCGCCACTCAAGGTGGGCGACATCCTCGATCAAAAGACGCTCAAAGTCACTGAGCACGAAACCAAACCGCCGGCGAGATTTACCGAAGCCACCCTTGTGCAAACTCTGGAAAAAGAAGGCGTGGGTCGTCCGTCCACTTACGCCTCTATTATTTCTACCATTATCGATCGCGGCTATGTACGTCGCGTGGGCAATGCACTCGTGCCGACGTTTACGGCATTCGCGGTGGTAAAGCTTCTTCGAAAGCATTTTCCGGAGCTCGTAGATCTCCAGTTCACTGCGCTCATGGAAGACAATTTGGATGAAATTGCAGAGGGAAAACGAAGGTCGCAGGACTTCCTCAAGGAATTTTTCTTAGATGAGAAAAAAGGTCTTCGTCCACAGATCGAATCGCGGGAAAAGCGCATTGATCCTGAAGAAGCACGCACGATCGACATTGATAAATTTCCGAATATGGATTTTAGAATTGGACGATTCGGTCCTTACCTTGCGACGCGCGCCAAAGATGCGGCAGATTCCATTCGAGCTTCCATTCCAGAGGATTTGGCCCCCGCGGATTTAGGGGAAGAGGATATTGAGCGCATTATTCAGCAGAAGAAAGATGGGCCTCCCAATTTGGGAATCGATCCAAAGACGGGCCTCAAAGTCTATTTGATGTCAGGCCGTTACGGTCCCTATCTGCAGCTTGGCGAAGCAGAAGATGCAGATCGCAGTGCGCCCAAGCAAAAGAAAAAATCCAAGAAAAAAACAGCAACAGTGGATTCGAAAACGGGCGAGGTGACGGAAACGGAATCGGAACCGGAAAAGGTCGTTCCAAAAGTGAAGCGCTCCGTTTTGCCAAAGGGAATCGATCTTCAAAAATTGGGCCTTGAGGATGCGCTCGGTTATCTCTCACTGCCTCGTGTGCTCGGCGAAGATAAAGAAGGGCACAAAGTTTCTGCGGGCTTGGGAAGATTTGGGCCTTACATCGTGAAATCGGGCGGTGGATTAGAAAAGCCTGAGTATCGTTCGCTGAAAAAAGAGGATTCTGTTCTAAAGATAGACATTGCTCGAGCGCTTGAGGTCTTTGCAGAAGAGAGAACGCGAGGCTCACGGGGCCGCTCCAAAGCAACGCCGCTAAGGGTGGTCGGTCAGCATCCGATCGAGAAAAAGCCGATTGAAATTTATAATGGACCCTACGGTCTCTATTGTAAGTGCGGGAAAATTAACGCTTCCATCCCGAAGGAAATTGAGCCGGACAATCTCACTTTAGAGAAGGCTATTGAGCTCATCGAAGCGCGACGAAAATAGCCTAGCCGCCAGTTCCAACTTCCGTTTAAACCCGACTGGACGGCCAAATAAGCCCAATTGACAAGTTTGAGGTCGGTGTGCTTAACATGGTGCGTTATTTCCGCCCGTTAGGGAGGAAATGACATAGGGTATTCGAGAAAAGATAAAAAAGATAAAAAGTAGAAAAAACCGAGAAATCGGAATTTTAAGGAGCTAATTCGAGTATGAAATTAATTTCTCTCACGACAGTTATGAGTTTTGGTTTGGTCAGCGCCGCCTTTGGACAAGCAGCGCTTGTAAGAACCATTGAAGTTTCCAATGTAGAAGTTGCCACCGTTTCTGCGGCGCGATCTTTGGGCTACAACAGCTTGGCGCAAAATCTTGTCACGATGAAAACACAAGGTGCGTTGAATGTAACCGGTGTGGGTGCTGCCGTAACTTTGGTGCAGTCTATGGTCGATAAACTTCCTTCGGCAGAGCGAACTCAAATCATTGGAAACCTCCAAAAGTTTGAAAATGCAATTAAAACTGCCAATGAACAGTGGACTAAAAATGCTTTCACGACGGCGATTGGCGTTGCCGGCGTAGCGAGTAAGCAAAATCAATTATTCGCGAGTGTTGCGGCTGGTTCTGCCGAGCCCTGCGATATGGCCGCTTCGAAAGCTCCCGCGAGCTTCAATTTGGATGCAGAAACCCGCGCGACTCTTTCTAGGGCGGAAGCTGAAATCGTGAAGGCCTATAAAACGGCCGCCTTTTTCGGTCTCTTCGATTTGGCGCAAGTGGGTCAAGCCACCAAGCATCTTCAAGACATGTTGGATAATGCCAATACGGGCGTCGATCAAGTCACGGCTCTTGCTCCTGGCTTAAAAGTATTATTCGAAAACTTGAATGCCACACTTCCTGCCTATATTGCCGCCGCCTCTTTGGATGGCGCTTTGGATGCTCAGGAAATTGCAAAGGCGAAAACTTGTGGAACCTACGGTGCGGTCCAGGCATTTGCGACTTCTCAACAAATGGATACGACCTCCGGCAATACCTTGGCCACGAATGTAGCGACGGGTTGCAATGTTGAATTTGGTTTTGGTGCTCCGGATGTTCAAACGATTCAAAGCGTTTGCGCAAACTGACATCGAGAATTTCTAAGATCTTTCTCGAATAAGATCATGAAGATCCCCCTCTCTGAAGCTCCGAGAGGGGGATTTTTTTTGCTCCTAGATTTAAGCAGTGATGGCGAGGATTTGAGAAAATCTTCTCAGAGGATCGGCTAGCGTGAGTGTCTGAAGGGTTCGATGTTCGAACGGGACTCATCGGGCGGTCAGGAAATTCACTAGAAGGCCTGAATGTCCTCTATACGCCCCATCAAGAGGGAGCACGAAAACTGCGCCTCCCTTGTAAACTTAGAAATTTCATGTATTTAGGACACATTTTGAAGGGTGAATTCAGTCCTAACTTGGCTCGCGTCTTGCACTTCTGCAAGGGAGGTAGAAGGTCAACGAGGAATGGTGTCTAGAAGGCGTAAAACAACCCGAACCCTGTTCGTCGGTCATGGCTTCATGACATGGGTTCTCTTTGCCCTTTTTTCCAACGGTTCGCTCCTCGCTCAAACTAATCCAAGCGATCCGGCCATTTGTTTGGACCCCACCATCACAGTCCGACCGACCACCCAAGCGACGACTCATATTTTCGAAAGTGCCAAAGCTCCGCTGGATGCACTCATGGCTCAACCGGCCTCTCCGCCTGTCGCAGAAGAGCCAGCTACCACGCGTCCAGTGACGACGCGATCTGCGACAACGCGATCAACCACTCAACCTACAACACGTCCTGCTTTAGATCGTGCGGAAGTACTTCGTCGAGCGAATGTGTTTTTTGAATATTGGAAAGAAATTCGAAAGGCTGGAGCGCGAGGGGTCTCAAAGGATCTTGTCGGCAAGATAGATGAAATTTTGAAAGACTACGAAATTGAACGTGAACCTTCCTTCATCGGGGATTTCTACCTAGCCACGAACAATCATTTGCACTCTTCGTTAACCGTGCTTTCCAATTACCTTCGATGGCGGAATCCAAAATTTCTAGAGGGAAACCAGAGCGTCGCACTGATGGATCTCCGTCTCAAAGACGACCCAGACCTCGCGGAGTTTCTCGGTTTTGCGCGCGATGATTCTCGAACTTTGCTGGAAGTAATGTTCAACGAAATGTTGGTTTCGCCTCCGAAGCGATTTCGCATGGCCTTACTAGCCGATTTGATCGATAAGTATGCCGGCACTCTCAATCAACTTCTGCCCTACGACTTGCGTAACAAGATCACCGAGGCCAACGCCTCCCTTCCTCCGAGCGGGGGAGAGTATCTAGATCCTAACGCTTTAGAAATCCGGGGGACCCATCCCAATCTGAGAAGAATGATCGCTTTTATGAATCACACCTATTACCTGGGAGGCGGGTTGGAAATTGTGCCTCCGACGCCGTCCACCCAGCCATCTTCTCAACCCGGCTTAGATCCTGAGTTAAATTGGAACCCCTATGAACGAACCAAGTCTGCAGACTACGCGATCGTGCGCGATGTCTACTTGGGAAAGTTTGAGAAGCTTTTGGAGCAGTCAAAGGGCGTCGTCGATAATGATATCGTTTTTAAATCGATCGATTTCACTCGAGAAGAAGTGGAAGTAGCGGAAAAGCGTCGCGCCATTCGCGATATCGTGGTTCGTTTGGAGTCTCAATATGCAGACACCGAAGAGCAAAAAGAGCTCAATCTCACTTCGGAGAGCGACTATCGCCTTGGGACAAAAATTCGGTCCCATCACGACGATCGCATGGATTTTTGGAGGGATCAGCTTCCATTAAAGTCTCCATGGATTCCTAGCCCTATTGACGTTCAAATTAAATCGATCTCCGATCTCAAAGCTCGTTTGGGGCCCACGTTCGTGCCGGTTCCCCTCTTATCGGGCTGGAAAAGCCGAGCAGGTTCGCTGTTGGCACTTTTATCTCCGGAAGAATTGAAGAAATTGATTCTTCAGGAGATCGAGCAAGAAGTGAAACTCGATTTTACGTTGAAGTGGGGAGATAACGATTATTCATCCGACAATTTTACGAAGCGTCCCCACGCAGATCCCAAAAACTTTCTTCCTTCGGGCGCTGTATTCTCTCCGATTCTTGCAGGCAAATGGGCAAAGAGCGATGGGGGAAAACGATGGGCGCCGGTTGAAAAGGAAGAATTTGAAAAACTAGAAAAAGAAGCCATCGGAAGAGAACGAGATCGGCGATACGAGAGATTTTTAACATCGGGTCAGATCAATCAGATCGCAGAGGCTGTGAGTCTGAGGGAGATTGTAAAATCCGCCGTCATGTACGGTGAAAATGGTTTCTATCCGGAGGGAGAGACTCAAGCGAAAACTACTAAATGGTACGACCCTGTTTTAGAACGATTTCGTCTTCCCAATGAAAAGACCATCGACTTTGATGCAGAACTTCATCCTAAATATTTTCTCGCTCTTCGACTCCTCAATTTTGGCAAAGATGCTTACGCCTCCGTTCCGTTGTCGCAGGCAGATTTGTTAACGCTCCCGAAGAATGTGTTGAGCAATCTCGTCTATATTCGAGAGCTCATTCCGACTTATCCGGTTCCAAAGAGAAACCCCGATGGAAAATTCGATGCGACGGCCGCTTATGGCTACCAGCTCGAGCGAGTTCAGCAGATTTATGATTTTAAATCGAAAATGGAAGAAAATTTGGGACGTCCGCTCAAGATGGAATTCACGAGCTTTGAGGAATTCGAGAAAGCGAAGATGAGGCTACTTGAAGTGACGGGAGCAAAGAACGAATTTTTTGCTGGAGCTTCATTGAATTCGTTGGGCTGTCTGGACGGTAAGAGCGACTTGAGGCTATTGCCCGATAAGCCGGAAGCTCCAATGACTCCTCAAGAATATCTTCGATATGCGGAACGTCTCACCCCGCAGATTTCAGTTCCCTTGATCGGGTCAGCCAATCCAATTTCGAAGCAGGTTCCGTATGAAATTCAATCCGTCGAAACTTTTACGGATTCGATAAACAAGTGTCTCGCCGAGTGGAAGGTGAAGCGGCAAAGTCACCTGGATACTTTAAAAGTCTCGTTTGCGAAACATATCGATCGAGTCACTTACGAGCATGCTAAAGAATTTTTAGACGCTCGAAATGTTGTGCTTCGCTATTTGATTGAAAAAGGTGAGATCGATCCGAGTCAGGGTGAGAATATTGAAGCGCCGGATTCAAAGGATGTCGCAGACGCGGATTTGATAAAGCAAGCCCAAGCAATGTTTGCATTGCTGGGGAAGCTGAGCGATCCGGATCAAGAGAAGGTTTCGGCCGTATTTAATTTGGTTTTCAAAGCGACAGACGATGAGCGTCCCAAAGACGATGCGCCATTTTCCGCTCTAGAAGCTCGACTGAAAGCGATGCTCCGGGCGAATGATCAAGATGCAATCTTCGCACATGAGTATGGATTTGCTGGAGCTGCCGTTGCCGCCTATCAAAACGATTTGGGAAATAAGAAGGAAATCTCTTTCGATAAATGGACTCTGTTTGAAATCGACGCTTTGGAATATTTGAGTCGCAGCCAAGGTTGGTACAGCTTGGTCGTAGAGCCTAGCTCCAGTTCTCGAACAGGCGATTACTTTCAGCTTTCGCGTTGGCTGAGAGAAGAGCTTACGCGCCCTGAGACGGGCATGAAAATTAGCGAAGGATTTCGTTCGCAGCTGCATTTGGAGTCTTCGGCGCGATTGCTTCAATCCGCGACGGAACTTGCGGAAGCGGAAAGGATCATGCCTACGATCTGGGGCAATGATTGGAAGTCGAAGTTGAAAGGTCTTACTGGGGGAGAGTTAACCGGTGCGGATCTTCGCGCAATTGCGATCGACAGTCGAGAAATCCTGCTGTTTTTGATTCAGCATCAGAGGGATGCCTCAAGACTTTATGCTTACGATCAAGTCGATGGTGTTTTTTTAGTACCCAGTCCCTTGAAAGAGATTTTTAAGTTCTCTCAACCTTCGTTAGAAACACTTAAAAAATGGAGCATTCCGACGGATGAAGCGCACTTGGCTTATTTGCAGCGTCTCGCCGCCGCGAAGGTGTGGAAAGAAATTGAGCAAAATTATCTCAAAACGATGCGCACCCATGAACGTGAAGCATGGGTAAAGAATGCGGAGAGTTCAAATCGCTATCCTCCGCCTGATCTCATCCGATTTCATCGACAGTCGCTCAATCGTGCGGGAGATCAGAAGGATTATGAAGAAGGGTTAGAGCTGCCGAAGGAGTTAGAAGAGCTTTATCAACAACCTTACGCAGCTCGAAGCATTCGTCAAAGTCGAGAAATGTCTTCGGTTCTCATCCGAGAGGGCCTGCGAAAGTTTGATTTTTACATGCAGGATTTCTTTGAAGATCCGAATGTTTCGCCGAGGGCGAAGCTCATTCATGAGGATATCGATAGCAATAAGCTGAGCGATGAAGAGGCGTATCGAGCCGTTCTTCGAATTATCGGATTTAATACCTCATCCGCCAGCTTCCAAAGGGTGTTGACGGAGATTCAGAGAAAAAATCCTGCATTCATAAAAGATTTCAAAAAAACCTCTCAAGAATTCCTAGAGGGAAGTCGGAATTTAAAACTTTCATTAAAGAAGGCAGATCCCCGTGGTCTCACGCGACGAGAATTTATGACATTGATATCGGCAGCCGCCCGAAATCAAAAACTTCGTGAAGTCCTTACGGGGATTACACAAACGGGCGAAGTGAATGGAACGGTAGTGGATGATGGCGAAGTGGCAAAGATGCTCAAACAATTTGGGGTGGAGTTGAAAGACCGATCGGACGACGTGATCGCGGATCAGCTCACCAACTTACGAAAAATGGTCAGTGCCTCCCAATTGATCTTTTCCGAATTCCAGGGCTCCTTCGCCGAGACCGTCTCGCACTATGCTATTCCCATTTTGTTCGAGGAGCTAAAAACGAAAAAGCCCACGGAAGCTTCTAAGCTATTGAAAGAAGAAGATCTCCCTGTCGTTGTGGATGCCGTTAAGCGACAGTTGGAGATTCTAAAGGAATTGACTGAGGTGGAATCCATTTCCGGACTCNNGCCCGCTCATTTGGAGCGGCGCATCTGGAAGCTAGAGTGGATTTCCAAAAAATCGATGAACAGCTGCGAAAAATCGTTTCAGCGTATCATGAGCTCTATCGTGTTTATTATGGCAGTCGTCATGATTCGCGCACACGACGCCAGATCATGAATCCTCAATATGATCTTGAAGCGCTCATCCGATCAAATCGTCTCAACGGTTCTGCTAAGACATTTGAAGTATCCACTCTCGCGGACATGGATCGGGCGCGAGAGAAGACGCAAAGAGCGATTGATCAAGCAAAGATCGAGTTCGACCAATTGCTTACGCCTGAGTTGAAGGCATCTCTCCCTGTTCAAAAATTAATCCGTACGGTGACGATGAAGGTTCAAAGTTCTCTGCAGGGCGAGAAAGATGAAGTTTACATTAAGGTCGATTCGGGTCTCCGATTTAAAGATTTGGGTCGCGAACGATTTCAGCTCTATCCTGATCTAATCGATCCTATTTTGAACTACACAAGGACGAGTGTGGATNNTTCGCTCCTTCACTGAAACTGTCGGGGACTCACAAATGCGAACATTCGCAAAGGCGATCGCCAAGCCAAAGGATCTTCGAGCAAATCTCGTGGCTCGCTTGGAAGGCCTAAAGGACTACGCGCTACTTGTGGATCTTCGAAAGAATGGCGAGTTCTATTTTGATTCTCAAAAGTTGGCGGAGCATCTTGCCAATATGGATGAAAAAGGAGCGATTGACTTTGATCGATTGCTGTTTCCGATTCAGTACCTGGTTGATCTTCGCGTGCAACGAGCCACCGTTGGAAACTATTGGTACTTTAACGTTCGTGAAGCGGATGCGCGTATCAAGCAAACGCTCGTCACGATCGAGGCGATGTTGGCCAAGGAAACCCTGTTCGAAGGAAAGACGCTTCGGCCGAATGCGAATGCCGAGGTGCAATGGCTTTTGACCTTACTGAGTAAGGACCTGCCGCGACCGATCTTGCCAACC
>DDSI01000173.1 GCA_002343335.1 Bacteriovoracaceae bacterium UBA2394 | reverse complement strand
GGAAATACGTATACTGTCCCTAATTAGCGTAAGTGGGATTTTGCGTAGGCGTAGAGAGTTTCAAAATCCTGCCCAAATGCATTCCGATCATTCGCACTCATTCCCTCAGCGAAATCTAAAGCTTCACGAAATTGACTCTGTTGATTGAGCGCGATGAGGAGCTCGAGTGCCGCACGCTTCCATCCTTTGCCATAGGCCTCTTTAAGTAGACGCACTGCTTCCGCAAAATTGAGTTCTCGTCGGCGTTGAACCCCTTCTAAGTACTCCACCACTCCGGTGGATCCGAAGATATCCATGGCCGCTTTGCGATCGGAATCTATGCGGTCAGTAAGCTTATGTTTTAAGGCCAGCTCAAAAATGAAAAGATTCATTTGGCTGATTTCATTTCGATAGCAATCCAAGGCCGAGATTTTTTGAGGATCGGATTGCACTTCGGCGAGGGTCTTGAAAGCTTTCGCGCGAGTGGATTGCGCCTCAATTTGTGAGAGGCCATTCCAATCTCCTCTTTGAAACAATGCGAGGGCCACGTAGTTTTCGAATTCTTCCACGTGAGGCGCGAGTTGATGGGCTTTATGAAACGAGAGGAGGGCATCATCAAAGCGTCTTTGCTTTTGCAAAACGACGCCGAGTTCCCAGTGCGCTTGAGCATCTTCTGAGTTTGCAGCTACCTTTTTTCGTGCGAGCCCCTCATAAAATTGATAACGACTCTGCTCAAGGTGGAGATCTTTCTCTTTGAGCTTTCCAAAATGATGAATAGTCACCTCGAGAGGTTTCGTGTTTGCATTCATGCGCTCCAGCGAGGGTTCCACGCGCTCGTGCAGTATTCCCTCGTAGCGAATCTCGGGTTTATTTTGGAATAGGCGATGCAAATTCGTTTCTACAAATCCATGCTGTGGGTAAGGGCCATTTGGATCTCGTTGATAGCCAAATTCTGTAGGATCGGGTGTGTAATTTCGAATGGTCAGGCAGTAAGCTTGCACGGAAGTGTCATTCATCGCCGCTTTTAATTTCGCGTGTTCGGCTGGAAGAATGCATTCATCTGCGTCAAGAACGAGCGTCCAATCTCCAGTGACTTGCGAAAGTGCAAAATTTCTCTGATCCGAAAAATTATCGGGCCATTTCCGGTGAGTGATTTTTACGGAGCCTCGCCAGCTGTGACTAAAGTCTTGAAGGATTTGAATGGTAAGATCTTTGCTGCCCGAATCCACGGCAACAATCTCTGAAACAATGGGCGCCACCGATTCTATACATTGCTTAAGGTAATGCTCTTCATTTTTCAGAATGATAGCGAGCGAGAGCTTTGACATCAGGACATCCCTTTCCCTGGACTAGCTCATTCATTATACCGGCTGCTGCGACGCCGCATGCAACTATGCCCGGGCAGAGTTGGGCCTGAATCATTTATGCGTGGGCAGGGTTGGCTTTTCCGTAGAGGTTACGTCGGGAAGTGGTGCTAACCTCGCTCGATCGAAGTGCGGTGCGAGGTTCCTTTCGGTAAGTGGACCGACTATCACGGGATTTACGACGCTCTCGTCGGCAATCGTGGCGTAGATCCATTCATTCACGATGCGTTGTCGCGATTTTAACGGCACAAAAAGAATCTTTGCGCCTAAGTCCTGACCCAAGAAATTGACGCGAAAATCTGAGATCGATGCATTTTGTGTCGGTAATAAGAACTCGCTAAAAGTGGCGAGCTCGGAAAAACTTCCGAGAAGTGACTTCTGATTTCCTGAGTTTGTCGTGCCAAGCATAAGATTAAACATGAAATGCTCGAGGCGGCCGGTCGTATCAGGGTCCCCGCGGAGCTGGATAAATCCATCCCGAATTCCGGCGGGTCCAATCATCCCCGGGAGCGCAAATGAATTTGAATCTGCGGATGAATATCCCAATCGCTCGAGAACGACTCGAGTTCTGAGTTCCGAAAGAGCAACCGCATCCTTTTCCGATTCCAGGTAGAAGTTGTTCACGTCCGCAAGGGTGCGCGGAACTTCACTTCGCTCGATGGGATAAAAAAGTGATTCTGCCATCAGCAACCCACGCGATCGGAAGGGTCCTCGAAGATACGGACTATAGTTTCCAAAGCTGTTTGTAAGTGTGATGTAATCTCCAAACCAAAAAATGCTTTCGGCGGCGGCCTGCTGAGGGGAGAGGGACGCGAAGAACTGTGAAGCGAGGTACGACTGAGCGGAAGCTCGTGAGATGAAAGGTCGGTCCTTGTCTTTCATCAAAGTCATCTTGCCGAGAGTCTGCGCAAGTTCGATGAGAGCGCGATCCTTTTGTCGTTGCGTAGATGTTGGACTGTGAAGTTCTCCCAGGATTCTTTTTAAGCCAGTACTCTCAACTGCGTCGACGGATTGTACCGACTCGATCGGACGCATCCGAGTTGAGGAATTTTGCGAGGAACTCAATGCGAGAAATTGAAGCTGCTGGGACAGTTGATAATCTAGCGCGCAAACTCCAACGGTCCCGCAAAGAGCTACAGCCTTCGCGGCTGCTTTGCAGCGTGCGAGCGCGATCTTGAATTTTGATGGAGTCTGCTCTGAGACAGGAGTCGAGTCTGCGGAAGCGTATGCAGCCACCAACAACGAGGTTGCCAACGCGATCGCCCTCAAAAATGAGCATGCACCTGTCCGCACAATGGAAATTGATGCAAATGGTATGCCACATTCTCTTGCTTAACTTTGGTAATAAACCCTTTGTCGCGCAGAAATTCGAATTAGCGATTAGGGGTTTCGAGGTTTTCGATATCGACAGTCTGGCCCCCATCATTTTGGGAGACCTTTTTGACAGTACCAAAATTTGACTGTGTCACCGTCACGGGCTCATTGAGCGACCATGTGGCGAGAGAATTCAAATCGGCCACAGGAACTTGATGCTTCTTTCCCTTCGGACCATAAACTACTTCGGCTCTATATTCGGTGGATTTGAGAACTCGGTCGTGCGTTTGTAAGGAATAGCTTGGCCAAGTGGCCTCGGAGGCCGATTTCAAATTTTTTCCTGAGCTGACGTCTGGGTGAATGCTCACCCATTGATGCGTATCGTAATCCACTTTCTCTCGGTAAACGGGGTCGTCTCGATAAACGGCTCGAGTTCTCTCTTCTTGCCGATATTCCGTTCGAAACTTAGGAGTTTGAACTTCACGAAAGCTTCCATTTCCCTCGTTGACGTAGCTCGTGGTGTGACCATCGGGCACTTGGTAAGGAACGCTTTCATAATAAGTTTCATTGTGAGAAAAGACTTTTTGATAGTGGTGAATTTCTTGCCGAGAATTTCGTAAGTTAAAGGCTCCGGCTCTTTCTCCGACACCGTTTATTGGCATTACAGGATCCAAGACCGTGAGTTCTTCTCGCCACTGCGACTTAGAAACTTTTGTAAACCGCTGCACATCGATTCGGTGGGTCCATTCAGTTTGCGCTACCGTTCCAGAATATTCGTGAGTACGAGTTCCCCAGTAAATTCCACCGACCGCTAAAGNNGAATCCGCCAATGATCCAGTGTTTTCCAGCCTGCCAAAGACTGGGGTGCTGATAGTGATCTGCAGAGTTGAAATTGCGACTGGAGGCGTCGGAAAGTTGCGGAGTGGGAGTGGATCGCGGCGAATTTAAGTCCTTACCCGCGCCACAACTCGTACAGCTTAGTTCAAGTTGTCGGTTGGTAGTTCCGCAATGAGGGCAAGCCCAATCTTTCCCTTGGGTTGCAATCGTCGATTCTATTTGATCACTGAAGTTCACATCATGCGCGGTAGCAGTAATTTTACCGCCGGCGTTTTTAGGTAGATCATCTGGAAGAAAAAAAGGTTCATTCTCTTCTCGGCCACTTCCGCAATTCTCACATTTCAAACCCTCCTTCTTACTCTTAGGTTTTGCTGAATTTTGCGTGCCGCAACTTGAACAAACCCAGACGCCCCATATTTTCCTACCCGTGTCCCTAGCGCCACGGCTCAATTTTTCACCGGCATTTCGACAGTCATCAAAACTTGCTGAAGACATTTGAGGAAATGCCATCATCACGGAAAAATGAATAACGATTAGGGCCAAAGCCTTGCGAAAAGAAAGCGCCATCCAGGTGTACATAGTTGCAAAATCCGTTCCCCCGCGGCATTAAGGCAAATCTTAGGCGTTTCAATGACTTAACTATTGCTAGCCATCATTCTGCTGCCCCATTAGTTTCGCAGGCATGATGACTGAAAGTGATGCCGATTTAAGAGCCGAACTTGAACGATTAAAAGCCGAAAACGAAAATCTAAAGCAATCCGCCCGCCCAGGTCGCGGAGCATTGTCCTTGAAGGTGAGTGAGAAGGGCGCAGTGTCCGTCTACGGCCTCGGTCGATTTCCCGTCACCTTATATAAGGAGCAATGGACCAAGTTGCTCGGGATGACGGAAGAAATTCAGTCGTTCATCAAAGCCAACGACAGTCGTTTGAAGACCAAGGATTAGGACGCGAAATTTAGAACTGATATCCCAGGAATAGGTTGAACGTGACTATGGGATAAACGCCATCAAAATCCCAAAAGCTGTCATCTGAATCATCGTTGAAGTAGGCCACGCCAGCGCCAAGCCCCATGTTCGTAAATAGTCCGGAAGCCCAATGATGTTCATAACCCCCGATCACTTGTCCTCCCGTGATCCATCCACTCGAGCTCCCTCGTAAACCCAAAAATCCAGGTTCCACATACCAACCCTGCCAAGGATCGATAAAAAATGTTCCTGTGAGTGCGCCGCCGTAAAGCGCGCCGTCTAACCCATCGTCGTCCCAAGCCCATGCCCATACGATGGGCTCAATATTTAAACGAAAATGTGGGTGAAATTGAAAACCCAATTGCAAATCGAGTGACGGAAATAGAAGGAGTACGGGATTCACCGCGATGCTGAATCGAAAGCCGTCATCTCGATAATTAAATTGAGGTTCCGCTACAGGTTTGAATGCGGGATTGGCGTAGGTTCGACCCATTGTCGTTTTTCCGGCAGGCGCATCATCCGCGCGAAGGAGTTGGTTAGAATTCACCCAGCCTTTCGCCGTTTTTCCCTTCGTGGAAAACTGAACCAGCGTCCATCCATTCGTTTCCTGTAAAACTTCGACCGCGGTTCCTTTAGGCAAAGATTGAACGATTTCAGAATTTGATTCCGGAAAAAGCGTGAGTGCGACATCGGATTTTGTAAGCGCCGATTCCGCCTTCACCTCGGAAGTTGCCGTAATCACCATCCAAAAAGCTGCCGCAAGAAACAAACGAAATAAACTCATGTGCCTAGCGTAGGGGGCGCGCTCTTAAGATGTAAATAGAGAAAGACTTACAGAGTAAGTTTTCTTTGGTACGAGAATCCATGACGCCGCGGAGCAGGGAGGTGGTCGCGACAGGTGTTTGGCTGGTACATCTCCTCTTAACGATCTTCATGATCACGGTTTGGATGATTCCTTGGAAATGGGCTGCCTGGGTTGGAATTTTTTTCTTACCTCTCGTGGTATTGCACTGGAAAACAAATCGAAATCGCTGCGTCCTCACCCTATTAGAACAGCGACTTCGTGAAGGTAATCTCTCGAAATTATTGCCGAAAGCGCAGGAACAACTATTTATTCGAGAACTCTTAAGGCAGATTTTCGGTGTGAATTGGAGCCCGGAAGTTGTGAATGGGATCATCTATTTTATTTTGGTCTTCGTGTGGATGATCTGTTTTTGCCGCATTTTGTTTTCTTTCCATATTTCGTAGGCTAACTCTCCTTCATCATGAAAGAACTTGGAGCTCGTCTGGCTCGCGAAGCAGGTCAATTGGCATGGAGTAAATTTAAAACTAAGCAGTTTGTCGCTCAGCAAAAGAGTGCGTCGGGGGACTTGGTCACGGAAGTGGATCATGCCGCAGAAAAGATAATCGTAGATGGGATTTTGAGCGCCTATCCCGATCACGCAGTTCATTCAGAGGAGTGCGGGCTCGTGGGGACCAAAGACGCACGTGTGCTTTGGGTGGTCGATCCGCTTGATGGTACGAATAATTTTGCGATTGGAATTCCACTTTTCGGCGTGGGCATCAGTGTTTTTATTGAGAATCAGCTGGCACTGTCTTTCATTTATCATTCTCCTTTGGACCAACTCTATGTGGCTGAAAAGGACAAGGGTGCCACAGTGAATGGCGCTCCTCTAAAACTTTCTCCGCTGAATGAAGCGTCGAAGCCTCTTACACTCGGTTGGGCGCAAGGCCATGTCGTGAACAACAAAGACGAAGTGCTTCGCTTCCAAATCCATGTGCAGAGAAATGTAAAACGGCTGCTTCGTTTTTGGGCCCCTGTGCTCAACTGGGCCTTGATCGCGGAAGGTCAGATTGACGGAATGGTGGTCTTCGATAACGAAGCTGAGGACCTGTATCCCGGTATACTTCTTCTTCAAGAAGCCGGTGGACTCGTGATGGATTTCGAAGGAAAGCCTTTTTCAGGTAAACGAGAGCGAGCATCGCTCATCGGTTGTCATCCCGCTAGGGGAGATGCAATCTTAAAAATCGTTCGCGACTTTTTGCATAGTTGAAATCACTCGAATTCTTCACATTGTGAATATCGACACTCCGCACCATTCTCGCTCCGCTTCTAGAGTGACTAAAGGCGGTGAATCTATATGGGACGGATCCAATTTTGGGGTTTATTCGGCGCTTTAGCGCTTTCGGCATGCGGTGAGTCGATTGAACCGAATGCCAATGAGACGAGTACTCCAGAGTCTATTCCCACTCATCTCCACCCGCGTGTGACGTTGCAGGAACAAGCCCTGTCGTTGAGCAGCGATTCCGCCAAGTCCGACTTAGGCGATCGTATTAAATTTAAATATCTCGCTTCCGTGGAGGCCCCGAAAGGTTCGGTATCGGGTGAGTATCTGCAAGCCACGAGCTTTGATTTCTATCAGCAGTTTGCAGTGGTCACCTACGCGATGGTGGGTGACAGCGCAGAAGGACAAGTAGATCTCGTCTATGTAAAAAAAGGTTCATGGGCTGACATTCACGCGAGCGTGTCATTTGAAAATACAGAGTTTGGCGATGTCGCCGTGTCAGGAAAATACGCCTATCTCGTCGGCGCTTCCTCCGGCGAGCATGAGGGGGCCGTGATTGTGGTGATGGATGTGTCTTCTCCGAAAGCCTTTGCAGAGGTGGGGCGCGTGAACTTGCCTGGATATTACGCGAGTAGCATTGCGATCGAAAAAAGCACGGCGTACATCGCTTCAGGCGACAACGCCGGTGTGATACGCGTAGATATTTCGAAACCCTCCGCTCCGAAAATCGTAGGAGAACATGCCCTCTCAGGGATTCTTTCCGTGGTGCGCGCGAATGGAGAAACATATTCATTAAGTGGAAAGAAGGGCACGCATCTTTTTAAGGGCGCCAAGTTCGAAAATATTGCCCAATTTAGTTTGGATCCGTCCTTCGCGCCCGGCCGCATGGTAGCGGATGATAACTTGTTAATTACGAATGCAGATCAATCGGGATTGAATATTTTTTCTTTTCGTTCAGATCGAATCATTGCGCATGAGCCTTTGAAAGGAACGGGCAATGGTTTGGACCTCTACTGCGAGTTGTTGTTCCTTGCCCAAGGAGATGCTGGATTGTGGGTTGCCGATATTTCGCGGCCCGACCGTCCCGATGTGATGGGTCACTTTGATTTTCCTGACGATCGGGGAAGTGCCAACAATGTTCAAATTGATAAAGTGAATGGCACGAACACAATTTTCCTCGCAGACGGACTCGGGGGATTTCGAGTCATCGCTTTTGAAAATTAAGGCAACGACGGCCCGACTTCGGGATCTTGAGGTGGCGGCAAAGTGAAATTAAAAAATGCCGCGAGAATACTAAAATCCGAAATGTCGACCTTCTTGTCGTAGTTGAAATCTCCCTGCATATAATTTCGAGGGTTGCCTCCAAAGTTTGAAGCTAAGGAACTAAAATCCATAGCATTCACTCTCCCATCTTGGTTGGCGTCACCACCGAGAAACGGGAAGGTGAACGCGTATCCCGCCGTAAGCTCGTTTCCCGCACGATCTGTAATACCTGAACTTAAGAGCGTGAGGCGCCAGTGAGCATTTGGAAGAAGATTTGCGCCGGACGTGGTGCCTTTGATGAGAGCAGAAACCTCATTCGTGGAAAAATTATACTGAGGAGTCACGGTCCAATCGGCGTTGGTTGTCAGTGTATTGCGATTGAACAAGACAAAATCCTCCGCGGCAATCGACTGCCCGACATCTTCGGAGAAGGTAAAATTTGCCGCCAAGCGGTCCAATCGTTCGAATGACTGACTCGCAATATAGGGCGCCGTTGTATCGATGGTGATTTGAGAGGCCACGGAATTGGGAGATGGAGCCGCACCAAAAGTGGCAATAGCCTGCACTGATTTCACGCCCTCTGTAAGAGCGGGCGTGGTGATGGTGTAAGTGCCATCGGACGCAATCGCGGAGCCGACTTCCACGCTATCGACGTACAGTTTTACGAGTGCGCCGATTTGCGCAAGACCGAAGAAGGTGGGCGTTATGTCATTTGTGATTCCATCGGTTTGAGAAATTCCCGTATCGCTTCCCGCCGTGAGGATTGGTGCTGTCGGCGCAAGCGGCGCACTCACGAGATCCCTTACGAAAGCTTGGGAAGCGGATCGGTTGAGATCGTTGGAGCGATCGGTCATGGTCAGTGTATCGACGATTGAGTTTCGAGTGCGCGTGATGGAGATTTGGATGGGTTCATTTTTAAGAAGGCTAGCATCGAGAGAAGTGCCTGAGCCCGACACGACATTGCCTTTAAAATCCGAAATGACCCAAGAATAGGTTGCTTCGCCTAAAGTTTGAGTGGAGGGGTCTACAATTTCCAAATGATAGTTTTTGTGAGTAGCGGTTTCGCCATTTAAGAGTGCGGCAAAAGAAAATCCATTGGGAGTGGCTTTAAGGATGCGGAAGCCAAAGGGACGCGTGTCTTCCCAGTAGGTGGCAGTATTTTCATTCGCACATCGACCTCGAAAGCTTTGCAGTCGCATGAAATTGCCTGGGACAAAGAGAACGAGATTGCTGAGCTCTCGATCTTTCAAAGAAATATAGAAAGTTCCATTGTTGTTGTAATTTCCACCGGTGAAAGTTCCATCGGTAATTTCCAATTTGTCGCAGGGTCCGTACTTCGAATGTTTAAAAAATTGATAAGCCATGTAGTTGGCGGAAGTGGGGTGAGTGTAAGTCGTTTGACCCGCGGAGAAAAGTCCGTGAGAGCTGGCATTGGGCTGCACGGAAGGATGACTCGAAGCGACGACGGCCGTGGGAAGATTCGTGCGAAAATCCGGAAGGCCATTCAGGGGGATTCCTCGAGAGGCGAGGAGTTCTTTGAGAGAATTTTCATAAATGCTTTGAGAGGGATTTCCTGGCACGGGCCAGAGCTCTCGAGCGGCTTGTTGAAGAGTCGCACCCCAATTTCGTACGGTATAAGTAGAGCCATTGGTGATGAGGGAGATGGATTTCCAAAGCAGTTGCGCAGTTTTTTCTGTGCCTAAACCGAGTTCATATTCAATGTCGTAAAGAACACCGTTAAAGAAGAGTGCGGCGATTTCTTCATCCGAGGGGCCTTGTCCAAATTGCCATCCCGTCCAAGGATTTTGTCCTGCTTGGTGATAGGGAAAGACGCCGTCGGCATTGGAGACGGCTTCATCAAACATCATGACATTTTTAAGGTTATAGCCTTTGTCACAAGCGACATTGGTTCCGTCGCAAGGAATGTTCTCAGAGGAGCGTACGCTAAACCAGCCTGACTTGTAGATTTCTGAGTTTCCCGTGAAGCGATGCGCTTCAAAATTAGAGATGGCATCGTTCAGTGGAGCGAGAATGTTATTTTGCCAATTGGAAAATGAAAAGGTCCAAGGAGTGTTAAATCCCACGATCCACTGCGCGGCGAGTCCCGCATAGTCACCCATAGAAGCTTCTGCATCAAAGATCGCCGCAAGGGGCGGAAGAGAATCAAATCCAGAGAAACTCCCTCGTGTGCGGACAAATCCTTCGATGTTATTTCCTGCATACCCAATAAGGAGTCCATTGGGGTCTAAGTTTTCGACAGAAGCAAAATCAGGTTTTCTAAGATTAATTGCGCCTTGAAGGTCTGGACGATACTGGAGATATTTTAAATTGTTGGAGAGATTCGATGGAAGGTTGAGCGATTCGATAAAGGAGTCATTTAAAAATCGAGTTCGATAGAGATCGACCCAAGCATAGGATTGCGCTTGGGCACTTTGTAAGATTCCTACTCGTTTATTGTTTTGAGATGCTCCGGTGTAATCGATTCGAAAATCATTCGATGCAGAATTCAAATCCGAGACCGGTCCAAGAGAGCCGTAAAGGGTGGGATTCCGTTCGTCCAAAGAAATAATCTGGGTGCTTAAATATTTTCCACTTAGAGTTCCATCGCCGGGGACGCTCATTTGTCCATTGGCATCATATTGTCCCAAGTTAAAGAGGCAGATTTCGTACGTGGGTTTGTAAGAATACGGTGCCGATGTAAAATTGCCATCCTTAAATACAGTGGCGATTCCGGAGGTGAGGTCCTGAGATGGCGAGCATACGGAGCCGAAATACTTAATCGTGAATGCGGCTTCATCAATATCATTCGAAACAAATCGAATCGCTCCCGCTATCGTTCCGCTATTCGCAGTCAAAAGCTCAACCCCGAAGGAGGC
>DDSI01000065.1 GCA_002343335.1 Bacteriovoracaceae bacterium UBA2394 | reverse complement strand
GAACACTTCGGTGAAGTTCAAAGTTTTTGAAAATTTCTCCATCGAACTCGTGGCTGGAAAAAGTTTATTCAAACTCGTCGGCCAAGATTCCGATGAATTTCCACAACTCCCGCAGATCCAGAAAGATAAGGCATTCTCCATCCCGAGCGACAAGCTTGTGCAGATGGTGGACCACACTATCTTCGCCGTTTCGAACGATCAAACGCGTTACGATCTAAGCGGCGTATTTTTGGAACAAATTAAATCCAAAGGAAAAGTTTATCTCCGCATGGTAGCGACGGATGGTCACCGCCTCTCGATGATGGATCAAGAAGTTGAAGGTTTGCGAGAGGCGCACATTGATCGCGGCGTGATTCTTCCGCGCAAAGGTTTGTTCGAATTGAAAAAAGTTTTGGCAGATGATCCCACGATTTTCTGCTGCTTCATGGATAACAACGTCGTGTTTTGGAATGGGGAAAAACAAACTACGTTGTTCATGCGCTTGTTAGACGGAGAATTTCCGGATTACACACCGGTCATCCCCACAAACAACGATCGCAAAATCGTTCTCAATCGCGATCAACTTTTGAATTCTTTGAAGCGCATTTCCATTTTGTCGGCAGAGCATTCGCGCTCGGTGCGTTTTCAGTTCGACAAAGGAAAACTTCGCTTGTCTTCCAGCAATCCAAAATTGGGAGAAGCGCGTGAAGACATCGATATCGATTACGCTGGAGATACGCTCGAGATCGGATTCAATGCCGGATATTTCTTGGATGTGCTTGCGGCTCTACAAGATCAAGATGCCGTGGTGTTAGAACTCACCGACGTTTTATCGCCGAGTCTTATCAAAGGAAAAGATTTCGATGGATCGCTCAATATCGTGATGCCCATGCAGTTGGGCAATGAAGCCAACGCCTAAAGACCGCCCGCGAAAGTAGAGGGCTGCGCTATTTTAATTTCTTCACTCAAGTTAGTTCAGATTCGCAGATTTCCATTCTTGGAAATGCAGGAACTCAATTCTCGGTTGAATGTCATCGTGGGCAATAACGCGCGTGGAAAAACAACGGTGCTCGAAAGTTTGCGGCTCATCACTTCTCTTCAAAGTTTTCGCACATCGAAAATTTCTGAGATGATTCAAGAGGGGAAAGCTCAAGCATCGGTGAGTGCGCAATTTGTGCAACCCACCGCTTCAAAAGTCGTCGTGGGACTCGAAGCCTCGCGAAAATCTTTTCAGATCGACGGACAAAAGAGCACGCGTTCCAAATATCCTGCGCTTGGAGGGAGCGTTTCGTTCATTCCCGATGACCTTTATTTGGTGAAAGGTTCTCCAGAAGCCAGGCGAAATTTCATCGACGATTTGGGAATGAGTTTGGATAGCGGCTATTCAGAAATTTTGCAGCGTTACACGAAGACTTTGAAGCAACGAAACCAGGTACTAAAAGCAATCAAGAAGGCGGGATCGCTGGGACGGACAACGAGTGCCACTTTGGACTACGGCGTATGGACGGAGGCTTTGGTGGAGGCCGCAGCCCCATTGTTCGAAGCGCGGGTGCGATTGATGGATGATTTGGCCGAGCACCTTCCAGGAATTTACGCGAATTTATTTAATGTGAATGAAAAAGTGTCCTCAGTTTATCAACATCAGTTTGTCGAAAAATGGGGACGTACGCCTGATTTTAGACAAGCCATGTACGAGCGTCTTGGACAACTTGTGGAAGCCGAAAGCGCCATGGGCTATTCGCTTGCTGGCCCCCATCGCGATGATTTTCGGCTGCAGATCGATGGCCGCGATGCCACGCACTTTGCAAGTCAGGGGCAAATTCGTGGTCTTGTGATAGCGCTTAAAATTACTCAGCTCGAGATGAGTCGAAATACTCGCAAGTTCGCTCCCATTTTGCTCTTAGATGACATCATCTCTGAACTCGATGACCACCGCGTGCAGGCGTTGGTTTCTTATCTCTCGGCCTATCCTGGACAACTCTTTGTCACCACGGCTGAGGTCGCGAAAGTGACGACGCTTCACCAAGAATTTTCAGGCTTCAAACTGATCCCATTGGACCAATTGGAGGCTCAAAAAAGTTCGATTTTTGAGCCCTCTGAAAGCGGTTTAAACACTGAAAAATTCCCCTTATTTTAGGGCCTATTTTCACTCTCAATTCTTGCTCTAAGGGGACCGCCTCGGTAGGGTTTATTCTTTGGCAAAATGAAAGATAATCTAGCCACACAGGGTAACGAAAACTACGGCGCAGACAGCATCAAAGTCCTCGAAGGGCTTGAAGCGGTTCGTAAGCGTCCTGCGATGTACATCGGCTCAACCGGTGTCGCAGGTCTTCACCATTTGGTTTACGAAGTCGTCGATAACTCGATCGACGAAGCGATGGCCGGGTATTGCGACACTGTTCAAGTTACTCTTCACAAAGATCAGTCGGTGAGCGTGCAAGACAACGGCCGGGGAATTCCTGTCGGTCCGCACCCCACGATGAAGGGCAAGGACGCCGCAGAAGTTGTCATGACGGTTCTCCACGCCGGTGGAAAATTCCAAGAGGGAGCCTATAAAGTTTCTGGCGGTCTGCACGGCGTCGGGGTGAGTGTGGTGAACGCACTTTCGAAGCAACTGCATTTAAAAATTGAGCGCGATGGAAGCACATTTGAACAGCGCTATGCTCAGGGAAAACCCACAACGCCCGTGGAGAAAACAGGTACATCCACTCGACGCGGAACGACGGTTCGCTTTTGGCCCGATGAAGAAATTTTTGAAACGACAGAATTCAGCGCGGACACGCTTGCTGTTCGATTTCGCGAACTCGCATTTCTTAATCGCGGCGTAAAAATTCTTTTCACTGAAGAGGCAACGGATAAAACCACCGAATATTTTTACGAAGGTGGTGTGAAATCTTTCGTAGAACATCTCAATCAAAAGAAGCCCACGTTTCACGACATCATTTATTTCAAGATCGAAAAAGATAAGTGCATAATTGAGGTCGCACTTCAGTACAACGGCACTTATACCGAAACGGTTTTCAGCTATTGCAACAACATCAACACTCACGAAGGGGGAACTCACCTGTTGGGTTTCCGCACGTCACTCACGCGCGTGATCAATTCTTACGCGGAATCTTCGGGCATGTTGAAAGATGCTAAAATCACTATCTCGGGAGATGATTGCAAAGAAGGGCTTTGCGCGATTGTCTCTGTGAAAATTCCGAACCCTCAATTCGAAGGTCAAACGAAAACGAAGCTTGGCAATTCGGAGGTGAAGGGGATCGTTCAATCCGCGACGCACGAATATCTCAAATATTTCTTCGATGAAAATCCGGGCGTCTCTCGAAAGATTGTTCAGAAAATTGTCGATGCCGCTCGCGCACGCGAAGCTGCCAAGCGAGCGCATGATCTTGCACGGAGAAAATCAGCACTAGACTTTCAGGGGCTGCCTGGAAAATTGGCGGACTGCCAAGAGCGCGATGCCAAGCTTTGTGAAATCTTTGTGGTTGAGGGGGATTCCGCCGGTGGATCTGCGAAGCTGGGACGAAATCGTCTTTACCAGGCGATCCTTCCTCTTAAGGGAAAAATTTTGAATGTGGAGCGTGCGCGACTCGATAAAATGTTCGCGCATGAAGACATCAAGACGATCATCACGGCGCTCGGCACGGGAATTGGTGAAGAAGATTTTAATCTTGAAAAATTACGCTATCACAAAATCGTGTTGATGACGGATGCGGATTACGACGGATCGCACATTCGAACGCTCTTGCTCACCTTCTTTTATCGAAAGATGCCCGAAGTCGTTGAGAATGGATTTTTGTACATCGCTCAACCGCCTCTCTATCGAGTCAAAAAAGGGAAGAAGGAGACCTACTTCAAAGACGAAGACACGATGGCGAGTTTCTTGCTGCAAGAGGGAATTGAGGGCCTCTCGCTCAATTTTAAATCCGGCGTGCTGAAGGGCGATGCTTTAAGAGATTACGTGAAAAAGTCGAACGCCTTTGCGTCCACGGTTGGAAAATTGGCACAGCGATTTGATACGGATTTTATCGGACTGGCTTTGTTGGCGCTCTCAAAAAACATTTCTTCGTTTAAGAAAGCTGATTTCTGGAAGAAATTTGAAGAGCAATTGAACCTTCAGATTTTGAAGAAGACCTATCGTTTGGAATTGCAGGGCGATGTTTTGAAGGCCGTGTGTTTAGAGGCCGGATACCAACGCGATTTTGAATTGCCATTGGCCGCGATCGAAGACGGCGATTTAACTCGCATCTTCGAACAGGCCAAAGAGCTTGCAGCGATAGGAGAGTTCCCGGCGCATTTTAGTTCGGATTCCGGGGAGGACAAATTTGACACCTCACTCAATTCTCCGCAGGAAGTTTCAAAGGCTATTCGCACGAAAGGCGAAAAGGGAATTTATATTCAGCGCTACAAAGGCTTGGGAGAAATGAACCCCGAACAATTGTGGGAAACCACGATGGATCCCGAGAAGCGCACGCTTCTTCGCGTGAGCGTGGATGATGCGGTTCAGGCGGATGCGCTCTTCTCCACCTTGATGGGTGAAGAAGTGGAAGACCGACGTGCATTTATTGAAGTGAATGCACTCAGAGTAAGAAATTTGGACGTGTAGTGATTCATGGCAGACGCAACTCAAAATAATATTGGGATTCAGAAGATCAGCATCGAAGATGAGATGCGAAATTCTTATCTCGATTATGCGATGAGCGTCATCATCGGCCGAGCCATCCCGGACATCCGCGATGGATTGAAGCCGGTCCACCGTCGAATTCTCTACGCGATGTATCGCGAAGACCTTTTGAGTTCGAAGCGCTTTTCCAAATCGGCCGGGGTGGTCGGGGAAGTTTTGAAGAAGTATCACCCGCATGGTGATATGGCGGTTTACGATTCCATGGTGCGCATGGCGCAGGCGTGGAACTTGCGCTACACGCTCGTCGAAGGTCAGGGAAACTTTGGATCGATCGACGGCGATAACGCGGCGGCCTATCGATACACCGAAGCCCGACTTCAAAAGCTCGCGGAAGATTTTCTAAATGAAATCGATCAAGACACGGTGGATTTCATTCCGAATTACGATGGCTCCACGCAAGAGCCGGTGGTGTTGCCGACCCTCGTTCCCAACTTCTTGGTGAACGGCACGACGGGGATTGCGGTCGGGATGGCGACCAACGTGCCGCCTCACAATTTGAAGGAGGTGATGACGGCGGTCATTGCCGTGATCGACAAGCCAGAAATTGAAATCGATGATTTGATCAAGCTTGTTCCGGGGCCAGATCTTCCCACGGGCGCGCTAATTTGCGGAACCAACGGAATTGTTCAAGCCTACAAGACCGGCCGAGGCTCAATCACCATGCGCGCGGTCGCGGAAATTGAGGATGAAGAGAAAAAACCGCGCATCATCGTCACGGAAATTCCTTATCAGGTGAGTAAGTCTCGCCTCGTCGAGCAAATTGCAGACTGCGTTCGCGACAAACGAATCGAAGGTATTAGCGATATTCGCGATGAATCGAATCGCGAAGGGATTCGTATCGTCATCGAGTTGAAGCGAGAGGCGGCGGCGGAAATTGTTCTCAATCAACTTTATAGCCGCACTCAGATGCAAGAAAACATGGGGATCACCATGTTGGCGATCGCCAACAAGCGGCCCAAGGTTTTCAATCTCAAAGAAATTCTACAAGCTTACATCTCGCATCGAAAAGAAGTCGTCATTCGGCGCTCGATTTTTGAACTGCGAAAAGCGCAGATGCGCGCCCACATTTTAGAAGGCTACGAAAAAGCGCTGGATAAGATCGATGCGGTGATTGAAGCGATTCGAAAATCGCAGACGCCCGAAGAAGCAAAAACCGCGCTTATCAAAAAATTTGAATTCACGATGGAGCAGGCTACCGCGATTTTAGAAATGCGCCTGCAGCGCCTTACCGGACTGGAAAGAGATAAGATTCAAGCGGAATTGAAGGAACTTAAAACGCGAATTGCGGAACTGAAATCACTTTTGGCGTCGCAAGAGAAGCTCTTCAAAATGATTCGAACGGAATGTGAAGAAATTCGTGAGCGCTATGGGGATGAGCGACGCACGCGACTGACCGCGGCCGTGAATAAAATCGACACGGAAGATCTCATTCCTGAAGAGGAGATGGTCGTTACGATTTCTCATGAAGGCTATGTGAAGCGTGCGCCGACAGGAACTTACCGCGCGCAGCGACGCGGTGGCGTGGGCAAGGTCGGCATGACCACAAAGGAAGAAGACTTCGTTGAGAAAGTTTTCGTCGCATCGACTCACTCTTACCTTTTGATTTTCACGGATAAGGGACGACTGCTTTGGATGAAGGTGCATGCGCTTCCACTCGCGGGACGCACCGCAAAGGGTCGACCGCTCGTGAACTTGGTGCGATTGGCGCCCGATGAAAAAGTGTGCGGCATCTTGCCGGTCAGAAAATTTGAAGAGGGACGATTCGTTTTGATGGCGACCGAACAGGGCGTTGTGAAGAAAACGGATTTGATGCAGTTTTCGAATCCTCGCGCGTCCGGAATTATCGCGATTAGCTTTGATGAGGGTGATCGCCTCATCAGCGCAGTTCTCACGAATGGCAAAGATGAAGTGTTATTGAGTACCAAAGAAGGAATGAGCATTCGCTTCTCGGAAGAAGATGTCCGCGCGATGGGCCGCAATGCCAGAGGTGTGAAGGGAATAGAGCTCGATAAAAATGACCGAGTAGTAGGCGCGGACATTATCGATCCGCAAGCCCAACTTTTGACGGTTTGTGAATTTGGTTACGGCAAGCGGACCACCGCGGATGAGTATCGAACTCAGACGCGAGGTGGAAAAGGAATCATCACCATTAAGACTACCGAGCGAAATGGTTCCGTGGTTTCAGCTTTGCAAGTTCGGGAAAAAGACCAAGCCATGATCGTCACGAGCGGCGGCAAGGTTATTCGTATCAACGTCGCAGAGATTTCAATCATCGGACGCAACACTCAGGGCTACCGGCTCGTCACATGCGATGAGGGCGAGCGAGTCACTTCCGTAACGCGTATTCGAGAAGAAGAGGATGCTGACGAGTCTTCTCCGGATGCAGAATCCGATAAGGCGTAACCTGGCGCATCGATGATGAAAAGAATCGCCGCAGTGGCAGTTTCTTTGATTTTTCTATCGGCCTGTCGGCCTAGCGATAAAGAATTATTAGAGCGGGCCGAAAGCGCGGCCTTGCAACAAAAAGGTCAGGTCGCGAAGCAATTTTATCTTCAGATTATCCAAAAGCGCTCGAGGAAAGATGAAGTTCGGTTGGGAGCACTGCAAGGACTGGCCGAGGTTTCTTTGTCACAACTTTCCGACTATCCCACGGCGGTTTCGGCTTACGAAAAAATAATAGAGGAATTTGATAATGAACCTTTTTTCAAAAATCGAGTGCCGGAGTTTCGATTTAAAGCGGCGCGAGTTTATCGAATCCACCTTCAAAAACTACAGCGCGCTTACGACGTCATTCTGCCGGTGCTGCAAAAGAAATATTCGGTGGAGATCGACGCTGCAATGGCCGAAGAGGTGGGTCGAATTCATCTCGCTCGGCGAGAGTTTAACGAGGCCGAGAAGCAGTTTATTAAAGCCTTTGAGCAGATTTCTTCCTGCAAAGGTTTGAGCAGGCTGCAGCTGGATCTGGTCCAAACATATACGCTCGCAAAGAATTGTGACCGAGCGTTGGAGTGGTCTGCCCGACCGCTTCCGGGCGAATGCAAGCGCGACGACTATTCATTGGCGATCGAGCGCGCGCGTTGTTATGAAATCAATGGCGATCCTGCGAAAGCTCTTCGGATTTATGAAGAAATGATCGTCGATACGCCGAAGAATAGTCGCCTTCACTTTCTTCGAGACGCGTTGAAGCGAAGGATGAAAGATAAACAAAAGCGATGAAATCAGGTCGTCATTCTGAAGAAGTTTTAAATCGGGCGCGTGAGTTCATGCCTGGGGGGGTGAGTTCGCCGGTCCGCTCATTTCGGGGCGTGGGTGGAAAGGCCTTCGTTGCAGAAAAAGGCGATGGAGCACATCTTATTGATGTCGATGGCAATCGATACATTGATCTTGTCTGCTCCTGGGGCGCACTCATCCACGGCCATGCTCATCCGCGAATTTCAGAGGCGATTTCAAGGGCTCTGCAAAAGGGCACGAGCTTTGGAGTGACTTCGAAAACCGAGGTGGAGCTTTGCGAGTGGATGACCTCGAAGGTGAAGGGCCTCGAAATGGTTCGGTTGGTAAATTCCGGCACCGAAGCTTGCATGAGCGCGATTCGAGTGGCGCGCGGTGCCACGGGACGAGACCTCATTCTAAAATTTGATGGAACTTATCACGGGCATGCGGATTCATTTTTAGTCGCGGCGGGAAGCGGCGTGGCAACGTTACAGACCCCGGATTCAGCAGGAGTGCCGGCCGGCACGATTCAAAATACTTTAGTCGCATCTTTTAATGACGTAGTAGGTCTTCAAAATATTTTTTCCACGTATGGACCCAAGATCGCAGCCGTCATTTTAGAAGTCGTATGTGGAAACATGGGCGTGGTTGCGCCGTCTTTTGATTTTCTTCGAGCGCTCAGGCGCCTCACCAAAGATCACGGCAGCGTTTTAATTTTTGATGAAGTCATGACGGGATTTCGTTTGGGGCTCTCGGGCTCTCAAGATATTTACGGAATCGATCCCGATCTGATCACACTCGGAAAAGTGATGGGCGGCGGGATGCCGGTGGCGGCCTACGGTGGATCGAAAGAGCTGATGAAACAAGTGGCTCCGCTTGGTCCCGTCTATCAAGCGGGAACCTTGTCTGGAAATCCGCTCGGAGCGGCGGCGGGTCTAGCGTCTCTCGAGCTCGTCAGCGAAGGTGGTCCGTTATTTTTTCAAAATCTCGACGCGATCGCGAGCGAATGGAAAAATCGTCTGCTCAGTTACGCGCGCTTGAAAGATTATCCAGTCTCGGTGAATCAAGTGGGCAGCATGATGACCATCTTTTTCCGGCGAGATGTGCCTGTGAACTTTGCGGAAGCTAAACAGAGTGATGTGGAGCGATTCAAAAAATTCTTTTGGGCATTGCTAGAACGCGGAATTTATTATCCCCCCAGCCAATTTGAAGCCTGCTTTTTGTCATCTGCGCATTCTCCTGAGGTGATGTCTCGCGTAATGGAGGCGAGTATCGATGCACTCGACGAGGTGTTTGCGGAATGACCGACGATCAGAAGCCACAAGGGGGCGGCGGCATGGGGTCCAATGCGGGCCTGGCATTGGCGGCCTCCCAAATGGGGATTTTCGTGGCGGTGGGATTGTTGGGTGGACTCTGGTTGGATCGAAAATTGGATACGACCCCATGGCTCGGCTTTGCGGGTTTGATCGCAGGCTTTGCGCTTGGCATTCAGATCTTGATTCGCCTCGTGCGGGGGAGCGAAAAGAAGTGAGGAGTATTACGACATGCAGCTAAGAATGAGTCTACGTATCGCCATGCTGGTCTATTTTATCGGTTTGACGGGTTTTTACTTCTGGAGTGGTTTGGAGGCGTTTCTTTGGTTCGCGGTCGGCGGTGGTTTGGCTGTGGTGAACATTTTTTTCGCAGCCTGGGTACTTCGTTTTGGGTTCCAGGGCGTGAAGCAAAAGGGCATGTTTTTGGGAATTCTAATGGTGAAGAGTCTAACTTTTTTGGCGGTCGTCGCATGCATTCTTATGTTCTTAAAACCGCTCCTTTTGCCCTTTACCTTGGGTTTAGGGGTCGTTATCTTCAGCACAGTCTTGGCGGCCCTATGGGAGTCTCGGAAGTATTTCCAAAGACCGCCAGTTGTTGAGGATCATTAATGGCGGCGGGTACATTTTCGGTTTCACATGCGTTAGGAATTCCACACGAATACGACCCCATCGCAGGCGCGGCATTAGTGGCGGTTGTTTTAACGGTTGTCGGAATTGGAGTTCACACCAAGCTTCGCAAAATAGACGATCATGTATTACCTGAGCCGAAAATCACTCTAGTCAACATCGCCGCTTCAATCGCTAACATGTGGCGTGGGATGCTGGAGTCCATCATCGGCCATGGCGGCGAAAAGTATTTGGCGTTCATCGCGTCCACTTTTTGTTTCATTCTCTTGATGAATCTGATGGGGCTCGTTCCTGGATTTCCGCATCCCACGGGCAATCTTTCTACGAATGCGGCGATGGCGGTCACTGTCTTTGTCGTCTACAATGCGCTCGGATTTAAAGAACACGGCATTGGTTATCTGAAGCAACTCACCGGCGGTGTTTCGCCGAAGGGTTATGGAATTTTATTGGGCGCTCTGATGACGGCGATCGCGCTGCTCATGATTGGGATTGAGATCATGGGTCACGCCATTCGACCGGTTTCATTGAGTCTTCGTCTTTGGGGAAATATGACCGGGGATCACGCGCTCGTGGGAGTGTTTTCTTCCATTTTTCCGATTGGGTTACCCATTGTTTTTATGGCGATGGGAGTTTTCGTAAGCGTGATTCAAGCTTTGGTTTTTACGTTGTTGTCGACGGTGTACATCAAGTTAGCCGTATCGCACGACCACTAAGTATTAGGGCTGAGTCGCGATTGTGCGCAGCGACTCAGACACCCAACAGCGCACGAGGAGAATAGGAATGAAGTTGGAAAAGTTATTTAAATTGGGCGCCGCCTTCGGAGCCTTCGTGTTGGTGAGCTTCGCAGTGTTTGCCCAAGATCATGCGGCAGCAGCGGCGAGTGGAAACTCTGAAGCGTTGAAATTTTTGGCGCTTAGCTCTGCCATTGGTATGGGTATTGCCGCTCTTGGTTGCGGTTTGGGACAAGGACTTCTCGTCTCCCGCGCGATGGAAGGAATTTCCCGAAATCCTGGCGCTGCGAAAGATATGTTCGTGCCGATGCTTATCGGTTTGGCCTTTATTGAGGCGTTGACGATTTTGACTTTGATCTTCGTCTTCATCTTCAAAACCGCGTTTCCTATCTAATCGCTCGGCCCTGCCTTCGCATTTGTGCGGGCTGCGGGTATCGGATGCTTTTTCAACGAAAAGCATCCTCTAGGCGAGGAAAGTTTGGGCTGAATTACAAATGTGATTCAGCCCTTTTTTTATGCCCGCAGTGCGGATTTTAGGAAGAAGCCGGTCTTGGAGGCTTTGCTTTGAGCGACCGCTTCGGGAGCGCCGGAGCTGACGATTTCTCCGCCGTGTTCGCCGCCGAGTGGGCCGAGGTCGATCACATGATCCGCGGATTTAATTACGTCGAGTTGATGCTCGATCATCACAACCGTGTTGCCGAGATCCACAAGTTGTTGAACGACCTTGAGTAATCGCTCGATGTCCACAAAGTGAAGGCCGGTGGTGGGTTCATCGAGAACGTAAATTGTTTTTCCGGTGGGGCGTTTGGAAATTTCTTTCGCAAGTTTGATGCGCTGAGCTTCTCCACCCGAAAGAGTCACGGCGGGTTGGCCTAACTTCAAATAACCTAAGCCCACATCATTCATAATTTTCACTTTGGCTTGAATGGCAGGGAAGGCTTCAAAAAAATCGAGAGCCTCTGCAAACGTCATCTCTAAACACTCGAAAATATTTTTTCCCTTAAAAGCGACGGCGAGAGTCTCGGGATTATAGCGCTGACCCTGACAGGTTTCACACATAACGGAGACGTCTGGAAGGAAATGCATTTCGATATCGAGTTCTCCCGCGCCCTTACAAACTTCGCATCGTCCACCGGAGACATTGAAGCTGAATCGTCCGGGCGTGTAGCCCTTCATGCGAGAGAGTGGCGCGTGAGAGTAGAGCTCGCGGATGAGACTAAAGAGCCCGATGTAGGTGGCGGGATTTGATCGCGGAGATCGTCCGATAGCGGACTGATCGACGGAGATGATCTTATCGACGTGCTCCAAACCTTCGATTTTTTTACATCCCACCGGCGATCGGGTGGTGAGGCTTCGTACTAAAACATCCATGACGAGTGTGGATTTTCCGCTGCCAGAGACTCCCGTGACGACGGTGAATAAACCCATCGGAATTTTTACATCGATATCTTTTAAATTGTGTTGATGGGCTCCGAGGATGGATACATTTCTACCCTGACCGACATCCGGCCGACGGCGGTCAGGCACATTAATTTTACGTTTGCCGTTTAAAAATTCCGCCGTGAGACCTTTCGACATTTTTTTCGGCGCCGCTTGGTCGACGAGAACGCCACCATGTCGGCCTGCGCCTGGACCCAAATCAATCACTTCATCCGCAGCGAGCATCGTGTCCAAATCGTGTTCCACCACCAGAACCGAATTGCCGTGGTCTCGAAGTTCCAAAAGCGAATCGATGAGCTTCTGGTTGTCGACTTGATGAAGACCAATGCTTGGCTCATCTAAAACATAGAGGACGCCGGTGAGCCGAGTTCCAATTTGAGTGGCCAGCCGAACGCGCTGCTCTTCCCCCCCGCTCAATGTCGCGGATTTCCGAGAGAGGCTCAAATAGTCGAGGCCTACGCGAGAGAGAAATCCAAGGCGCTCTCGGATTTCATGGAGAATTTTATCGGCGATAATCGCCCGATTGCCTGTGAATTTCAGTTTGAGAAAGAATTCCAAGGCTCGTCTGACTGGCATTTCGTGAATCTGCACGATGCTGTGATTAGAAACCCGCACCGAACGCGACTCCAACTTTAAGCGAGACCCCAAACATTCGGGGCAGGGTTCATCAGCAATGGCTTTCAAATTTGTGCCGTCGTTATCTTCTTCTCCCCCTTCAGATTCATCAGTTTCCTCTTCCTCATCTCTCAACATTCCGGTTCCTCGGCATTTTTCGCACGCGCCAATGGGAGAATTGAAGCTGAAGAGGCGGGGTGTAATTTCTGAAAATGAATACCCGCAATCTGAGCAACTCAATTGCTGGCTATAGAGATGGGTTTTTTTCGAATCGAGATCTTCAATTTGAATTTGTCCCCCGGCAATCGAGCTCGCGAGTTCTACGGCGTCGTCCAAACGGTGTCGGGCATTCTCCTTTAAAATGAGACGATCGATGTAAGCTTCGATTGTGTGCGGTTTATTTTTTTCTAATTTTAAACCCTTCTCCAGCGAAATATCGCTGCCGTCGATTCTTACGCGGACAATCCCCTGCCGAAGTAGCTCGTCAAGTTCATGTTGAAACTCGCCCTTCTTTTTTCGAGCGATGATCGCCATAACATTCAAACGAGTTTCCACCGGGAGCTCAAAAATTTGATCTACAATTTGTGAACTGGATTGAGAAGAAATCTCATTGTCGCATCGGGGGCAGTGAGGCGTCCCCACGCGGGAGAACAGCAACCGCAGGTAATCGTAAATTTCGGTGAGCGTTCCCACGGTAGAGCGAGGATTCTTGGAAAGGGCCTTTTGCTGAATGGCAATAGAGGGACAAAGTCCCTTGATGGACTCCACTTCGGGTTTCTTCAATTGCTCGACGAATTGCTTTGCGTAGGCGGAAAGGCTTTCAATATAACGACGCTGTCCTTCTGCAAAAATCGTGTCGAAAGCGAGAGTGGATTTTCCGCTACCACTGGGGCCGGTGATGACGACAAATTTATTCTTAGGAATATCGACAGACACATCTTTCAGGTTGTGTTCGCGCGCACCTCTGACTTGAATCGAGTTCGTACTCACAGAATACTTACAGCACCACAATTTGGAAGTCGTCTCAACCTTTGCGTCGGAAGGCCGCGCGAGGGTCGTGGGCCCAGCAAAGCGCATGGTAGAAGCTGTTCGGTGACGCCCGTCCGGACTTAGAAGCCAACTCAAAGGCGGGGCCATGGTCTGGAGAGGTTCTTAGAAACGGCAAGCCGAGGGTAATATTCACGGCTTCATCAAAAAAATTCATCTTCACCGGGATGAGCCCCTGGTCATGGTACATGCTTAAAATGGCATCATAATTTTTCCGAAAGTTTGGATGAAAGATCGTATCCGCGGAAAAAGGGCCGTCCGCAGAAATTCCACTTTTCTTGGCCGCGGAAATAGCGGGGGAGATAATGCGATCTTCTTCATCGCCGAAAAGGCCCTTGTCCGAAGCATGAGGGTTCAGCGCGGACACCGAAATCCTGGGGATCTTTCGACTGCGCTTCAAGAAGTCGTGAAGATGGTTGAGTTTCGCCAAGATTTTGGAGACGGAGAGCTGGTCAGACACATCTTTGAGTGCGATGTGAGTGGTCACAAGAGCCACTCGGAGGGACCTGCATGCCAGAAGCATGGTCGTACTCTCCACGCCGCACTGATCTCGCAAATATTCGGTGTGACCAGAAAAGCCTGGCAAAACTTTTGCGCACAGAGATTTATCCAGAGGGCCCGTTACCAAAGAAACATTTTTATGAGAGAGGCAGTGTTGAATCGCCGCGTCCAAAGAGCCGAGTGCGCATTTCGCAGATTCCTCGCTGGGCTGTCCGACTGTGAACTTCTTTGAGACGGCGATGGGATGAAGCTGAACCGAGCGATTCTTCGAAAATTTTCCAAAGCGGCCAGAACGAGTGAGCATATAGTCAGGAGCAAAGAGAATGATTTTGGCGCGAGGATTTTGCCGAATGAATTTGGATAGCGCATGAGCGGCGATCTCTGGTCCAATACCAGCCGGGTCTCCCAGCGTGATCGCAATTTCAATAGAGGGCATCAGATCTTGATGTAGATCTTAGATTTCAATTCGGCGAGTGTATTTTGAATTTCCTTCTCAATCAGCTGCTGAGCAAGGCGCTCTCGCACTCGGTCTTGAATATCATCGAACTTATTGGGACCCAAATCCTTCACTTTCTTAAGCTTTAAAAGTTGAATCCCGCCGGGCATTCGAATCATGGCGACGTCCCCCTGCTTCAGGCCGAATACGCGAGATTCGATGTCGTCACGAAGCATTCCACGCGTAAACTTTCCTAAGATTCCATTTTGCGCTTTCGATGGGCTTTGGCTGTGTTGTTTCACGCAAGCCTCAAATTTCGCAGGCGCCGCTTGAAACTCTCGCGCTAGCGCCTCGGTTTCAGCTGGCTTCGCCCCAAATGGGATAATGCACTCTTGAAGTTCAATTTCGAGATTCGATTTAAATAGAGATTCGTTGTTTTTATAAAAAGCTAACAACTCTTGCTGGCCGATCTTATCGCCGACCTTAGGAAGCTTTCCCTCAATATTTCTTCGCATGAGCTGCATAAATTGACCTTGCTCAAATTGACGTCGAAGTTGCGCTTTAAAGCGATCAAAGGTGAGCCCCTGCTGACCCAAGAGAGTTCTAAATTGCTCTTCGGTTTGAATTCCATTCATCGACCGAATTCCCGCGATTCGTTGCTCGATGTCTCGTTCCGAAATTCCGAGTCCCTGATCATTTAAATATTGTGTGATCAGCGCTTGGTCGATAAGTGCAGAAAGCGCGGCCTTTCGCAAATCCTCCGCAGAGTCCGTGGGACGCTCGCTGCGCAGACCTTCCAGCATCATGGCAATATCGGTAGAGGTGATAATCTCTTTGCCCACGCGAGCTTCAATCTTTTCCTGCAAAGTCTTTGAGCTGATGGGCTGACTGGGCGTAGCCGCGGGGGCGGATAAAGTAGAAAGGATAAGGAGCAGTGTGGCGACCATAAGGAGGGCAATATAACAGAGTTAGCTCAGGGTGGGGAGGGGATTAACTCTTTGAATTTCCAAGGGTTTAGAGCCGGGTAATCAGCCCGCGATCATATTCGATCTGAGCACCACGAATGAGGCGCTCCTCAAAGCGAAGAAGCCAGTCCTGTCGCGTGGACTCTTGTAATAGCCGAAAGATCTCCGCCTTCACTTGATCGAAGTCCTTATTGAGGGCAGGAGTGCGAGATAGAATCTTGAACTGATGATATCCAAAGGGCGAGGAAACGATTTCCGTAATACTTCCAATTTTAGATTGGAAAAGAACTCGATCGATCTCCTCAGGCATGACTCCCTCGTCGACGGTAATTTTTCCGCCCTCCTTCGCCTCGGGTCCGATGGAAAATTGTTTGATGAGCGCAGGAAAGTCCGCGGGGCGACGTTTAATTTTTTGAGCTAGTTCTTCCGCAAGGCTTTTATCGCCTACAACGAGATGAAGTGCAGAGGCTTGAGCATTCCTTTTAAAGGCCTGCGAGTTTTGCTCGTAGTACCGAAGAGCTTCTTGAAGTGATGGCTTATCCATTCGAGGGGCGGTCGACTCAAACATGCGATCGATGAGTAGGTTCTCTCGAATCTGCTCCCGCCACTCATTTTCATCGAGCATTTGCTCGAGAAGAGATTCTCGAAATGTAGAGGTGGTATAACCCTCTTTGTACTTTCGAATACCATCTTCCAATTCACTCTCCGTGATAGAGATTTTGCGACTTTCTGCTTCGGAAAGAATAACTGCTCGACGAACAAGATTTTTTATAACCAGATTTTTAAGTTCGGATCTCTCTCGACCTGTGGTGCTCAAATCCTTGGGCTTCAAATTTTCGAAAGCGCGGCGGTAGTCGGATACAAAAATATTTTTGCCATTTACGCGAGCAAGAACATCATCTTTGTGAGGCGTGGATTGACAACCAAAGATCTGCCAAGAGAGGAGCGCGGCTAAAATAAATTTATTTTTTCTTTGCATTGTCTGGAGTTTGAAAATCTTTGGGAATGAGTTTTTCGGGCGAGGTATTCACTTCCTTGGGTAACGGCGAGAGCTTTAGAAGTTCATTTTCATAAATTTCTATTTTCTTCGACTTTCGTAAACGCGCGATCTCTTGGTCGACGCGTTCGCGTTGGGTATTCCTTAGGAGGTGTTCCCGGATCTGCTCACGAAAATCGTTAACAGAGCGCCGCTCGCCCGTGAGTTGAATGAGATGAAAACCATATTGTGTTTCAACAATCGGTGAAAGATCGCCCAATTTCTGAAGCTGGAAAGCTGCTTTAGAAAATGGCGCAACCATCATCTGGCGATTAAAAAATCCCAGCTCCCCCTTGTTTCGGGCCGAGCTGTCTTGCGAATGTTGAGAGGCGAGCTCTCCAAATTTCTGAGGGTCTTTGAGAGCTTCGGAACGCAAAATCTCCAGTCTATTTTTTAGTTCGGCCTTTCGTTTGTCTGACATGCCGGCTTCTGTTTTCAAGAGAATGTGTCGAGCGGAAATTTGTTCCATCGCTTCTCGATTACTCTTAAAAAAATCCTCGATCGTTTTATCGCTCACGCTCGCGCGCGCTAAATCAGAAAGGCTTTCAACGTAAGCGTCCACCAGTTTCTGCCGAAAAGTCCAGCTGCGCTCGAACCCCCGATCAAGAGCCTCTTGATACAGCAGGTCGAGGTTGATGAGTTGCTC